>CAJGCP010000017.1 GCA_904501885.1 uncultured Acetatifactor sp.
AAAGGGAAATCAGATGGAAGGGAGCTATAAATAATCATGTTAATGCCTAAGAGAGTTAAACGTCGTAAACAGTTCCGTGGCACCATGACCGGTAAGGCTATGAGAGGCAACACTCTCACCTTCGGTGAATATGGTTTGGTAGCTACAGAACCTTGCTGGATTAGATCTAACCAGATTGAAGCAGCGCGTATTGCGCTTACCCGTTATACAAAGCGTACAGGTAAAGTTTGGATTAAAATCTTCCCTGACAAGCCTGTAACCAGCAAACCTGCTGAAACCCGTATGGGTTCCGGTAAAGGTACTTTGGAGTACTGGGTAGCAGTTGTTAAGCCCGGCCGCGTGATGTTTGAGGTTGCCGGTGTTACTGAAGAACAGGCGAAAGAAGCACTGCGTCTTGCAATGCATAAGCTTCCTTGCAAGTGCAAAATCGTTTCTAAGGCAGATTTGGAAGGCGGTGTAGAATAATGAAATCTAATAAGTTTGTAGAAGAATTAAAGAACAAGTCCGTTGAAGAGTTGAATAAGGAGCTTGTTGCTGCAAAGAAAGAACTTTTCAATTTGAGATTCCAGAACGCAACCAATCAGCTGGATAATACGGCAAGAATCAGAGAAGTAAGAAAGAACATTGCCCGTATTCAGACAGTTATCACTGAGAAGGCGTAATCGCATCTAAGCGAGGAAAGGAGATCAATCGTGGAAAGAAATTTGAGAAAAGTCCGTACTGGTAAAGTAACCAGTAACAAGATGGATAAGACAATAGTTGTAGCTATCGAAGAGCATGTAAAGCATCCCCTTTACAACAAGGTTGTGAAGAGAACTTACAAAATGAAGGCTCATGATGAGAACAACGAGTGCAACATCGGCGATACCGTTAAGGTAATGGAGACAAGACCTCTGTCCAAGGATAAGAGATGGAGACTTGTAGAAATCGTAGAGAGAGCAAAATAATAGGAGGAAGATCATGATTCAGCAGGAAACAAGATTGAAAGTTGCTGATAATACCGGTGCGAAAGAACTTCTTTGCATCCGTGTTATGGGCGGCTCTGTAAGAAGATATGCAGAGATTGGTGATGTGATTGTTGCTTCCGTTAAAGACGCAACACCTGGCGGCGTTGTTAAGAAGGGTGATGTTGTTAAGGCAGTCGTAGTTCGTACCGTAAAGGGCGCACGTCGTAAAGACGGTTCTTACATCAAGTTTGACGAGAACGCAGCTGTTATCATCAAGGATGACAAGACACCCAGAGGAACCCGTATTTTTGGGCCCGTAGCAAGAGAACTTCGTGAGAAACAGTTCATGAAGATCGTATCTCTCGCTCCGGAAGTATTATAAGGAGGTGCCATATGTCTACAATGAAGATTAAGAAAGGCGATACCGTTAAGGTAATCGCAGGTAAAGACCGTGATACACAGGGAAAGGTACTTTCCGTAGATGTTAAGAATGGTAAAGTATTGGTAGAAGGCGTAAACATGATTACAAAGCATGCAAAGCCCTCTCAGGCAAACCCCAATGGCGGTATCGTTCAGAAAGAAGCTCCTATTGATATTTCAAATGTCATGCTTGTCTTCAAGGGTAAGGCAACCAGAGTTGGCTTTAAGATGGACGGAGACAAGAAGGTCCGTTTTGCAAAGGCAACCGGCGAAGTGATTGACTAATCAGTAGGAAGGAGGAACAAAAAGTGGCTAGATTAAAAGATTTCTACTATGACGAAGTCGTAGAAGCAATGACTAAGAAGTTTGGTTACAAGAACGTTATGGAAGTACCCAAACTGGATAAAATCGTCATCAACATGGGTGTTGGTGAAGCAAAAGAGAACGCTAAGGTTCTTGAGAACGCTGTAGCTGATATGGAGAAGATTACCGGTCAGAAGGCAGTGCTCACAAAGGCAAAGGGTTCCGTTGCAAACTTTAAGATTCGTGAAGGTATGGCTATCGGATGTAAGACCACCCTTCGTGGCGAGAAGATGTATGAGTTCCTTGATCGTTTAGTGAACCTGGCATTACCTCGTGTACGTGACTTCAGAGGTGTTAATCCTAACGCTTTCGATGGTAGAGGAAACTACGCTCTTGGTATCAAAGAGCAGTTCATCTTCCCTGAGATCGAATATGATAAGATTGACAAGACAAGAGGTATGGACGTAATTTTCGTAACTACCGCAAAGACCGACGAAGAGGCACGCGAGTTGTTGAGACTGTTCAACATGCCTTTCGCAAAACAATAAGGAGGTTAAATTCTCATGGCTAAGACATCAATGAAGATTAAACAGCAGCGCAAGCCTAAATTCTCTACTCAGGCTTATACCCGTTGCAAGATTTGTGGTCGTCCCCACGCTTACTTAAGAAAATACGGCATTTGCAGAATTTGCTTCCGCGAATTGGCGTATAAGGGTGAAATCCCCGGCGTTAAGAAAGCAAGTTGGTAGGAAGGAGGAAGAAAACAATGACAATGAGTGATCCTATTGCAGATATGCTTACAAGAATCCGTAATGCAAACACTGCTAAGCATGATACTGTAGATGTACCCGCTTCCAAGATGAAGCTGGCAATTGCACAGATTCTTTTCGAAGAAGGATATATCCAGAAGTATGACGTAATCGAAGACGGTAACTTTAAGACCATTCACATCACCTTGAAGTATGGTGCAGACAAGAATGAGAAGATTATCTCCGGTATTAAGAGAATCTCCAAGCCCGGTCTTCGTGTATATGCAGGCAAGGAAGAACTGCCCAGAGTACTTGGCGGTTTGGGCATTGCTATCATCTCCACCAACCAGGGTGTTATCACCGATAAGAAGGCTCGTGAGCTGGCTGTAGGTGGAGAAGTTTTGGCCTTCGTTTGGTAATCCCAACGAACGCACAAAACAAGCGCGAAAGTAACTATTGATTTTCAAAAACAATATAGGAGGTACGGGCATGTCACGTATAGGTAGAATGCCAATCGCAGTTCCCGCAGGTGTTACTGTGGATATTGCAGAAAATAACAAAGTGACCGTAAAAGGTCCTAAGGGTACTCTTGAGAGAGTATTACCCGCAGAAATGGATATTAAGTTGGAAGAGGGACAGGTAGTTGTAACCAGACCTAACGATTTGAAGAAAATGAAATCTCTTCATGGTTTGACCAGAACTCTTATCAACAACATGGTAGTAGGTGTAACAGCCGGCTACGAGAAGAAACTTGAAGTAAATGGTGTTGGTTACAGAGTAGCAAAGGCCGGCAAGAAGTTGACCTTGAACCTTGGTTTCTCTCATCCCGTAGAGATGGAAGATCCTGAAGGTGTTGAGGCAGTGGTTGAAGGCCAGAACATCATTATCGTTAAGGGTATCGACAAAGAAAAGGTTGGCCAGTACGCGGCTGAGATCAGAGACAAGAGAAGACCTGAACCTTACAAGGGCAAGGGTATCAAGTATGCTGATGAAACTATCAGACGCAAAGTTGGTAAGACCGGTAAGAAGTAAAAGATAAGGAGAGTATGAAGATGGTTAACAAGGAATCAAGAAAAGAAGTACGTGCTAAGAAGCACTTAAGAATTCGTAACCGCTTCAGTGGTACTGCAGCAAGACCTCGTCTGGCAGTATTCAGAAGCAATAATCATATGTATGCTCAAATTATCGACGATACAGTTGGGAATACATTAGTATCCGCTTCCACTCTTGAGAAAGAGATTAAGGCAGAGTTGGAAAAAACCAATAACGTTGATGCAGCAGCATATCTTGGAACTGTAATTGCTAAGAGAGCACTTGAGAAGGGTATTAACACCGTTGTATTTGACAGAGGCGGTTTCATTTACCAGGGTAAAGTAGCAGCATTAGCCGAAGCAGCCAGAGAAGCTGGCTTGGAATTCTAGGAAAGGAAGAGGAATACACCATGAAACATACAATCATAGATGCAAGCCAGTTTGAGTTGACCGATAAGGTTGTTACTATCAAGCGAGTTACCAAGACTGTAAAGGGTGGTCGTACCATGCGTTTCACCGCTTTGGTAGTAGTTGGTGACGGCAACGGTCATGTTGGTGCAGGACTTGGAAAGGCTGTAGAAATTCCTGAAGCAATCCGTAAGGGTAAAGAGGATGCTATGAAGCACCTGGTAGAAATCCCTATGGATGAGAACAATTCCATCACCCATGATTTCATCGGAAAGTTCGGTTCTGCAAGCGTATTGCTGAAGAAGGCTCCCGAAGGTACCGGTATCATCGCAGGCGGTCCTGCCCGTGTGGTTTGTGAGCTTGCAGGTATCAAGAACATTCGTACAAAGTCACTTGGCTCTAACAACAAGCAGAACGTTGTTCTTGCAACCATCACCGGATTAAGCCAGTTGAAGGCTCCCGAAGAAGTGGCAAAGAGCCGTGGCAAATCCGTTGAGGAGATTTTGGCGTAATAGTCTGAAAGGAGAACAACAATGGCAGATAAGAAATTAAAAATCACTTTGGTAAAGTCCACCATCGGTGCTGTACCGAAGAATAAAGCAATCGTTGAATCTATGGGACTTCGCAAGATTGGAAAGACCATAGTACTTCCTGACAATGATGCAACAAGAGGACAGATTCGTCAGGTTGCACATTTATTGAAAGTTGAAGAAGCATAAGTAAGAAGGAGGTGTTAGAAATGGAATTATCCAATTTAAGACCCGCAGAAGGTTCTAAGCATAGCGATAATTTTAGAAGAGGCCGTGGACATGGTTCAGGAAACGGCAAGACGGCAGGTAAAGGCCATAAGGGTCAGAAGGCTCGTTCCGGAGCACCCAGAATCGGCTTCGAAGGTGGACAGATGCCTTTGTACAGACGTATTCCTAAGAGAGGCTTTACCAATAGAAATACAAAGACAATCGTTGCAATTAATTTGAGCGCTCTTGAGCGTTTTGAGGATGGTGCAACTGTTGATGTAAATGCTTTGATTGAAGCAGGCGTTGTAAAGAACCCCAGAGATGGCGTTAAGATCCTCGGAAATGGAGAACTTACCAAAAAACTCAATGTAAAGGTAGACGCAGTAAGCGAATCTGCAAAAGAGAAGATTGAGGCACTTGGTGGAACTGTTGAGGTGATGTAATGCTTACAACACTGAAAAACGCGTTCAAAATCAAAGATTTAAGAGACAAACTTTTATTTACCTTTATTATGCTGGTAGTGATTCGTTTCGGATCACAGTTGCCGGTACCCGGTGTAAACACAGAGCTGTTCCGCAGTTGGTTTGAAAGCCAGGCTGCGGGAGCATTCAGCTTCTTTGATGCAATTACCGGTGGTTCCTTCATGAGTATGTCCATTCTGGCTTTGAACATCAGCCCCTACATTACATCATCCATTGTAATGCAGTTGTTGACAATCGCAATTCCCAAACTTGAGGAAATGCAGCGTGATGGCGAAGATGGACGTAAGAAGATCGCATCCATGACCAGATACGTGACCGTGATTCTGGCTCTGATGCAGTCCACCGCAATGGCAATCGGTTTTGGTAGAGCCGGCTATTTGGTAAATTATAATGTAATGAGTGTACTTACTGTTGTGGCTACATTGACCGCAGGTAGTGCATTCCTGATGTGGATCGGTGAGCAGATTACCGAGAAGGGTATCGGAAATGGTATCTCCATCGTGTTGGTAATCAACATTCTCTCCAGCATCCCTAACGATTTCAGAAACTTGTTCGAGCAGTTCGTAAATGGCAAGGCACCTGCTACCGCAGTTCTTAACGCAGCGATTATTATCGCAGTGGTAATTGCAATGGTAGTGCTGGTTATCTTCTTGAACGATGCGGTTCGCAAGATTCCTGTACAGTATGCAAGCAAGAATCAGGGTAGAAGAATGGTTGGCGGACAAGGTTCCAACATTCCCTTGAGAGTAAACACCTCCGGTGTTATCCCTGTGATCTTCGCATCCTCTATTTTGCAGTTCCCCTTGATTATCTCTTCTTTCCTGGGATATGGCGGAGCAGGCAAATGGGGTGAAGTGATGAAGTACCTGAATTCCACCTATTGGTTGAATCCCAGCCAGTGGAAGTATTCCATCGGTTTGTTGGTATACGTGGTACTGATTGTATTCTTTGCATATTTCTACACATCTGTTACCTTCAATCCTTTGATGGTTGCAGATAATATGAAGAAGCAGGGTGGCTTCATTCCCGGTATCAGACCCGGTAAGCCCACCAGCGATTATTTGAACAGTGTATTGAATTACATCGTATTCATCGGTGCAATTGGCCTGACTATTATCGCTGTACTGCCTTACTTCTTTAGCGGTGTATTTGGCGCACAGGTATCCTTCGGTGGTACCAGCCTTATCATCATCGTGAGCGTAGTTCTGGAGACCTTGAAGCAGGCAGAATCCATGATGCTTGTTCGTAACTACAAGGGATTCTTGGAGAACTAAGAAATTAAAACTAAGACAGATAGGACATAAAAGTCCTATCTGTTTTTTTATTGTATAGGTAGAAAATATTGACGAAATATGCTATCGTTAATATAAGTGAAAACGAAACTTCTTACATATGCAAAATACCTACAAAGGAAAGAGTATGAGCCTACAATTTTACTTTGGCCCCTCGGGGGCTGGAAAAAGCAGAAAACTGCATGAAGAAATCATCCGCAGAGGTCAGGAAAGTCCCAAGACAAATTTTCTTGTGATTGTACCTGATCAGTTTACCATGCAGACCCAAAAGGATTTGGTGCTTCTAAGTGACCGTGGCGGTATTATGAATATCGATGTGCTCAGCTTCAGCAGATTGACCCATCGTATTTTGGAAGAGGTGGGCGGATTAGAGATTCCTGTGTTGGACGACACCGGCAAGAGCTTGGTGCTGCAGAAGGTAGCGGCAGGGATGAAGGAAGAACTGCCACTTTTTGGGGCACTATTACACAGGCAGGGATATATTCACGAGGTGAAGAGTGCTATATCTGAGTTTATGCAGTACGGATTGTCCCCGGAAGATGTGGAGGAATTGCAACAGTTTTCCGCTAATCGACGTGGACTATCTGCTAAATTAAACGATTTAAAAACGCTCTACAAAGGGTTCTTATCTTATATTCAAGGCAATTTTATCACCACCGAGGAGCGTCTGGATGTGCTTAGACGCTCTATGCACAAATCCAAAATTTTGCCTGGCTCTGTGGTGGTATTTGACGGATTTACAGGTTTTACGCCCATACAGATGAGAGTCATAGAAGAAATGATGGTGCTGTGCGGTGAGATCATCGTATCGGTTACTATGGGAGCGGAGGAATCTCCGTACAAAATGGACGGGGAACAAAGTCTGTTCCATATGAGCAAGAAACTGGTGATGGATTTGCGTAAAAAAGCAGAAGACTTGGGCGTGGAGATAAGGAAAGATGTATTTGTGGCACCTTCCGCCCAGACCCGTTTTGGACAGGCCCCGGCCCTTGAATTTTTAGAGGAAAATTTGTTCCGTTATCCCGCCAAGAAATATGAAACGCAGGACGGAGTGCCCGGGAAGCAGGACGAAATTCGTCTGTTCGAGACCACCACCCCCAAGGAAGAGATGCGTCAGGTGGGGCTCGAAATTTGTCGCTTGGTGCGGGAAGAGGGACTGCAATATCGTGATATCGCTGTGATTACCTCCAATATGGAATCCTACGCACCTTACGCAGAGTCGGAATTTGCACAGATGGAGATTCCATGCTACATCGACTGCACCAAGGGAATTGGGTTAAATCCCATGATAGAGTATATCAAAAGTGCATTGGAACTTTTCGCCAAGGATTTTTCCTATGAAGCGGTGTTCCACTACTTGCGCAGTGGTTTGGCGGATATGACGATGGAAGAGGTAGATGTCTTCGAGAATTACATTCTGCAGACGGGCATCAGGGGATACCGCAGTTACAGTAGACTATTTACCCACAAAACACCGCAGATGGGTCAGGAGGAGGCTCTGCTGGCAATGCTCAATGAATTGCGGGAGCGCATGATGAAGCAGGTAGGGGTGCTGTGGAGAAAGGCGAAAGAAGCCACCATAGCGGAGTATGTCAATGCACTCTATGATTTCTTGGTACACAATGAAGTGCAGAAGAAACTGCAGACCTATGAAAGGAAATTCGAAGCAGAGGGAAACTTCTCCTTGGCCAAAGAATACAGTCAGATATATCGCTTGGTGATGGAGTTGTTGGACCAGATTTATGCGCTGCTTGGCGATGAAACTATCTCCCTTCGAGAGTTTATCGATATTTTGGAGGCTGGCATTCAGGAAATGCAAGTAGGCACCATTCCTCAGAATGTGGATCGTGTTCTGGTGGGAGACATGGAAAGAAGCCGTCTGAAGCAGGTGAAGGTGTTATTTTTCATGGGTGTAAACGACGGAAATATTCCCAGAAATGCCTCCAAGGGTGGCATTATTTCTGATATGGACAGAATGTTCTTGAAAGATTCCGGTAAGGAATTGGCACCCGGTCCTAGAGAACAGATGTATATTCAGAGATTCTATCTCTATTTGAATTTGACCAAACCTTCCCACAGATTATATTTGAGTTACTCCAGATTGGACAATGCAGGTGCCTCCCTGCGCCCGGCCTATCTGGTGGATACGATGAAGAAAATGTTCCCCGATTTGACAGAGGACTACCCTGAGAAAAGACCTGACAGCGAGCAGATTGTGACGGCGAAAGAGGGGCTAGTCTATCTGGCAAGAGGATTGCGGGAATATGTGGATGATTCTATGCGGGAAGAACAGCTGCCGGAATTCTTTTCCATTTATTATGCCTACGGTGCAGAAGAGCTGTTGGAGAAGAGAAGTCATCTTACCGAGGCGGCGTTCAAACGGTATCAGGAGAGTGGATTATCATACCAGGTTGCAAAAATGCTATATGGTATGAAGTTATATAACAGTGTGAGCAGGCTGGAAACCTATGCGGCTTGTGCATACAGACAATTCTTGCAGTATGGTCTATCACTGAGGGAACGGCAGGAACTTTCTTTGGAAGCTGTGGATTTGGGAAATGTGTTCCATGAGGTGTTGGAGAAATTTTCTCATAACCTGACGGCACACGGATATACCTGGTTTGATTTTCCTCAAGAATATGCTGAAAAAGCGGTTACGGAAGAATTGGAGAAGTGTGCGGCCACTTACGGGGATATTGTGCTCTACCAAAATGCCCGAAACGAATACGCTATTACCAGAATGGGCCGCATCCTAAAAAGAACAGTAAAAACTTTGCAGGAACAGTTGAAGAAGGGCACTTTTGTGCCGGAACACTACGAACTGGGTTTCCAGCAAGTGCGGGATTTAGACAGCGTGAATGTGGCTTTGTCTGAAGAGGAAAGACTACACTTGGTAGGTAAAATTGACCGGGTGGATGTCTGTGAAGAAGAGGATAAGGTATATGTCAAGATTATAGATTACAAATCCGGAGATAGGGATTTTGATGTGGTGGCTCTATACCATGGTTTGCAGTTGCAGCTGGTGGTCTATATGAATGCTGCGATGGAAGTGGAGTCCAAAAAACATCCGGACAAGGAAGTGTTGCCTGCGGCTATGCTGTATTACCAGGTGACAGATCCTGTGGTGGAATCGAAAGAGGAAATGACTCCTGCAGAGATTCAGGAGGCTATAAGCGCCGCACTCAGGACTCGGGGGGTGGTAAATTCCTCGTCTGAGATTCTATATAGGCTAGATTCCAATCTGCAGGGAAAATCCTCGGTAATCCCTGTGAAATTAGATAAAAATGGAAAACCGGATGCGTATTCCCATGTGATGAACACGGAAGAAATGAGACTGGTATCCGACTATGTCAATGTGAAGATACGAGAAATAGGGAAAGAGATTTTAGGCGGAAATATTGCGATGAACCCCTATCGGTGGAAGAACAAAGACGCCTGCGAGTATTGTCCTTATGCAAAGGTATGTGGATATGATCCTGCCTTGCCCGGATGCCGTCACAGGGAGCTAGAGACATTGGATAAAGAAGAAGCATTACAGAGGATGGGAGAATGGCTGTAAAGTTTACGGAGGAACAACAGAATGTAATTGACCTGCGTCGCTGCAATATTTTAGTATCGGCGGCGGCCGGCAGTGGAAAAACCGCGGTTTTGGTGGAGCGCATTGTGCAAATGGTTTGCGATCCTACAAATCCTGTAGACATTGATCGATTGCTGGTGGTGACATTTACCAAGGCGGCTGCAGCGGAAATGCGGGAAAGAGTGTCCCAGAGGTTAGCAGAAATGCTACAGGACAATTCCGACAACGCACATCTTCAGAGACAGGCCACATTGGTTCATAACGCACAGATTTGTACCATCGACAGTTTCTGTGTCTTTTTGTTGCGCAATCATTTTAATGAGATTGCGTTGGACCCTGCTTTCCGCATGTTGGATGACGGGGAACTGAAACTGATTCAGAAAGAAGCCATGGCGGAACTGATGGAGGAATCCTTTGCCTCCGGGGACGAGGATTTTCGTTATTGTGTGGAGTATTTTTGCCATGGTGGTAAAGAAAGTGTATTGGAGGAATTTATCGCTAATTTGGCAAATTATGCATCCAGTTATCCCTGGCCGGAAGATTGGTTAAAAGAGCGCAAAGAAGACTGTAGGAAAATGCAGGTGGAGGAGTTTGCAAGCAGCCCCTGCGGAATCTATATGAGAGACTTTTTGTCCCGCAGTATGAAGGGCTATGTTACAAGATATTCTCAGGCACTGAGAATTTGTGAAGAAAGTGACGGGCCTTATACATACGGCAAACTGTTGGAACGGGAATTGGAAATGCTGGAACATTTTGCGACTTCTGAAACCCTGGCTGCGTTCGAAAGCAATTTGACGGGCATTGTATTTGACCGGCTTCCGGCCTGCAGAGATGCTACGGTTTCAGCAGAGAAAAAAGAGTTGGTACAGAACATTCGTAAAGAAATCAAGGGTGAGATTGACAAGTTGCGAACGACTTTCTTTGCCAGAAGTCTTCTCTTTGCCTTGGAAGAAAATGCACAGTGCCAAAGAGCGGTGGCGGCATTGCTGGATTTGACATTAAGATTTCTGCATAAATGTGCAGAAAAGAAGAGAGAGAAGAAAGCAGTTGATTTTTCTGACGTGGAGCATTTGGCGTTAGAGATTTTGCTGGATAAGGATGAACAGGGAAATATTCAGCCCACCCAGGTGGCTAGGGAATACCGTCGCCACTTTGTAGAGGTGATGATAGATGAGTATCAGGATTCCAATCTGATACAGGAACTTTTGTTACAGTCGGTATCAGGAGAAGAGGATGGGAATTTCAATCGTTTCCTTGTGGGCGATGTGAAGCAGAGCATCTACAAATTTCGTCTGTCCAGGCCAGACATCTTCATTGGAAAATATAATGAGTATCAGACAGAAGGAGAGCGCAGAAGAATTGACCTTGCCAAGAATTTCCGAAGCCGCGGACAGGTCATTGATGCGGTAAATGATGTGTTCTATCGTCTGATGAGTGTGGAAAACGGTGGCGTGGCATACGATGAAAATGCGGCTCTTTACGCCAAGGCAGAATATCCGGAAGCGAAGGGTGCCGACACAGAATTGATTTTGGTAGAAAAACCGGAAAAGGGCTCTGGTCTTAACGATAAACAGGCAGAAGCAATCGCCATCGGGCATCAGATCAAACGCCTGCATCGGAGTTTTCAGGTGACGGAAAAGGGCTCCACATCCCTGCGCCCTTTGAAGTATTCCGATATTGTTATTTTGTTGCGTTCCGGAAGCGGTTGGGACGAGGAGTTCAAAAATACCTTGGAGGGAATGGGAATTCCCGTGCATTTGACGGCAAAGACAGGATATTTCTCCGCCACGGAGGTGCAAACTTTGCTACAGTTTTTGCGGGTGTTGGACAATTGTCATCAGGACATTCCGCTATTTGGTGCCATGAAATCCGTGTTTGGCGGTTTCACTGACGAGGAGATGGCCCTCCTTCGCTGTGGGGATAGAAAGAGTTCTCTCTACGAGAATTTGAAAAACTATGACCGGGAGGATGACCTGAAGGAAAAGATTCGGGGCTTTTTGGAAATGATAGAGCGGTATCGCGCCTGTGCCGTGTATATGCCCATTCGTGCCCTGCTTGCCAAAATCATAGACGATTTTGAGTATATGAATTATGTGACCGCCTTGCCGGCAGGAAGTAAGCGTCGGGGCAATGTGGAAATGTTGCTTGTGAAGGCAGGCGATTTCGAGAAGACCAGTTATTCCGGCCTGTTCCATTTTGTGCGTTATATGGAGCAATTGGAGAAATATAATGTGGACTATGGCGAGGTCGATGACTTGGACGAGAATGCGGATGTGGTCCGCATTATGACCATTCACAAGAGCAAGGGATTGGAATTCCCGGTGGTCTTTTTGGCAGGTATGTCCAAGGGCTTTAATATGATGGACACTAGCCAGGCAGTGATTGTGGAGGTGAGTTTAGGCATTGCGGCAAATTACGTAGACCCTGAGCAGAGACTTCGCAGTGTGCCCTTGCAGAAGCAGATTGTGGCGGCCAAGATTCGGGAGGAGAATATTGCAGAGGAAATGCGACTGCTCTATGTGGCTATGACCCGTGCCAGAGAAAAATTGGTTCTCATGGGTACGGTAAAAGACGCGGAGAAGAAACTGGCGCTTTATGAAAGAGAAAACAGAGCACATATTGCCTATGGAGAGTTTTACAACGCCAAATGCTACCTGGACTTTATTCTGCCCATCGTCCACCATTGTTCCATCCATGTTTGGGTAAAGTATGCGGAAGATGCCGTAAAAATGCAACTGCGGGAACAGCTTTCCATCAGTTCCAAATTACAAAGATTAAAATATGCAAAAATCAAAGCGGATGCACAGGTTAGTATCGGACTGCGAAATCGTTTGCAAACGAAATACCATAGTGAGCACCTAAAGGACCTCTACACCAAAACCACCGTTTCTGAGTTAAAAATTGCAGCCATGTCTGATCGGGATGAGGAGGCATACCATATTTTTGAGGAACGGGAAGTGCAGGAGTATATTCCTAAATTCCGTAGAGAAACAGAGGAAGTTACCGGTACTGTTCGTGGTAACGCATACCATAGAGTGATGGAGTTGTTGGATTTTGAGGCGGTCTGGTCGCGAATATGCGTCTTGCCGGAAAGTGCCCGGGCATTTATGGACCATTTGACAAATAATGCGGAAATCCGCGGTAAACTGAAAACGACAGTGACTGCATTTTTAGAGAATGCCGTTTTGGAAAAACGGTTGTCGGAAGAATATGTAAAGGCTGTCCGATTAGAAAAAATTCTGAACTTCTTATGCTCTGAGTTGGGATACCGTATGTGGAAGGCTCAAACGATGGACAAGTTATATAAGGAGCAACCATTTGTACTTGGAATTCCGGCAAAACGTTTGAAAAATGAATTTCCGGAGGAAGAAACCGTCCTCATTCAAGGTATCATTGACGTATTCTGGGAAGAAGACGGGGAATTGGTACTTTTGGATTACAAGACAGATAGGATCGATGTTATGGAGGCGTTATGGAATCGCTACGCCACCCAGATTGAGTATTATAAAGAGGCGATGGAGCACATCATGGCCCTGCCGGTGAAAGCGGGCATTCTGTACTCCTTCCACCTGGAAACATATGAGTAAAAGCAGGGCGTGCTTTCACTCATATCACTTCCAATGGGTGGACAATTATTTATGCATACTGAGTATTGCTTTTTTCACAGGGGGCAAGGCTAACAAACAGGTGGTTAGCAGGCCCTCTGTAAATATATACGCCCCGTTGTATACGAGAGAATACGCAAGAGGATTCCATCCCTCCCAAGCATATTCGGCGAAGAACAGCCAGCCGGATAGGACGGTGAAGAGATATCTGCCGAAAATGGCAGTCAGGTATCCCAAGAACAGACACAGGTAGCGTTTGTCCCCGATACCACGTCCATCGGAAACCGATATGGCGTTTGTGTCTTTGGTACGAGGGGAGAAAATTCCTGACAGACCCAGTGCGCCAAAGGCCAACAGATAATCTACCACTAACTGCAGCGGGAACAAAATGTATGGATCGATAAGTAACTGCAGAAGTCCATAGGCCACTCCGGTGAGCAGTCCGGCGCCCAATCCGAACCAGTACCCCGGCAGGCAGATCACCAGCATGGAAAAGCAGGTGACAGATCCACCGAAGGGAAAGTGGTAAAGCTTCAACATGGACAGTACGGTTGCCAGGGCCACGGCCATGGCACAGGTGGTGAGTTTGGTTGTAAATTTTGACATAAAAAATCCTCCTTACTTAGCTAAGGAGGGACGACATCGAAAAGCAGAGAATTTCTGCTTTTTTGCTTCCTTACGCCGGTATTACCCGGTTCAAGTAGTGAGGGTTAGAAGTGGTGGTCACTTCAATCTCAGCGATGTGCTCCCCTAGCGGTTTATTTTGTTGATATAGGTATCATAATAAATCTGATATCCTCTGTCAAGGGTTGATTTATCCGCAAAATTGTATTTGATTTATCGGTAAAAATATATTAACATAGAGGGCAGAGAGTTTTATGGAGGAAGATATCCAAATGAAGAATATTGTGAAGTATAAACTTACTTTCTTACATAAATTTATCGGGATTGCGCTGCTTGTTTTGGGCGTGTTATTTTTGCTCAATCCCACCGCTTATAAAAAGACCTTGGAATATAAACAATCCGGGGATGGGCTGGAGTTTTTGCAAAAGGGTGAATATGTGGTGGAGTTTTACTATATCGCGGCACCCGAGGACAATGCCATTGTGTTTTATTCCGATGAGATGTTGAATGAAAACAATGAATTAGGCAAAGAATTTCTGCGCATTGACGTGGGCACCTCCGGGGGCAATTATAGAGGGCAGTTATTCTTAGACCAGGATGTCCATGGACTGTCCATCAAAACTGATATGGACGATGAGGACGAATTTTATCTGAAGGCCATCTCCATCCACAGCGTACAGCTGGAGAGCAGGGACCATTATCTGCTTGCAGCAATTTGCCTGTTGGGAGCGTTTTTGACCTTCTATCTGGGGCTTTGTGTATCTACAGATAAATATTTGGAGCCTGTTATCGTACTCGGAATGGCAGTTCTGGCCAGTGTGCCCATTTTCACGGATTTTATCACCACAGGACATGATTTGGAGTTCCATGTGGGTAGATTAGAGGCTTTGGCTCAGGGATTGATGGCCGGAGAGTTCCCTGTGTACCTGGGGAGTACAGAGATGGCAGGCTTTGGTACTTTATCAGCCACTATGTATCCTCAATTGTTTCTGTATCCCATTGCGGCATTGCGATTGGTTAATATTTCCCTGATGACGTGCTATCGGATATTGATTGTAGGTATCAATATCATCAGTGCGTTTACAGCATATTATTCTGCAAAAAGAATATTCAAATCTTCTAAATTGGCATTTTGGACAAGTCTTTTGTATGTATTTTCCATCTATCGTTTGGCCAATGTGTACCTGAGAGCAGCCATCGGTGAATCCCTGGCTATGGCGTTTTTGCCTCTTGTTATCTGGGGAATGTACGAGGTGCTCTGGGGAGACGAAAAGAAATGGTACATCCTGGCGTTGGGCGTGGGAAGTGTATTACAGTCCCATGTGCTTTCCTCAGAGATGTGTGCGGTGTTCCTGGTACTGGAAGTGCTTGTGTGGCTGATTGGCCGTAAGGGAGACCGATACGGAAAACGTATTTTGGCGGGCGTTAAGGCAGCCGTGTTTACAGTGCTGTTGAATGCATTCTTCCTGGTGCCCTTCCTGTTCTTCTGTACGGAGAATTTGCAGTGTTTCAATATGCCTAATGTGATTTCCCACACCGGAGTGTATTTCACACAGATGTTCAATCTGTTCGCGGATTATAATGGTTGGGCAAATCCTACAGGAAATATCATCAACGAGATGCCCATGACTGTTGGTGCATTGCTTTTGGTGGGTTCCATCCTTCTGTTGTTTATGGATAGCCAGGTGTCTGTGGCGGAGGAAACAACAGCGGAGCAGGCAAGGGTCATGAGAGTCGGAAAGCGTTGCTTTGTCTATGGAGCAATTGCCTTGTTTATGACCTCTTATTTATTCCCCTGGGACTTTTTCCAAGAGATAGAGTTGCTTAAGGATATCGTTACTTCAATCCAGTTCGCATGGCGGTTTTTGGGCCCTGCAAGCGTACTTTTATGTTTTGCATCTGCAGTGGGTATTGTACATTTTGCGCAGTCCCATGGGAACCGGAAATGGGTTTATAGTATGAGCTTGGTACTTTTGATTTGCAGTACCAGTTATTTCTTCAGTTTGAAGAATATTGACGACGAAAAATTTGCTCAATACAACAGCAAAATGGAATTCTATACTGTGGGTGATACAGACGCTATGTATATGTATTTTGAGGGTGACAGATTTCTGCCTCTGAATATGGATTATACATGGAGCAAGACCAAGATTCTTTCTCAGATGTCCCAGCCCTTTAAGGTGGAAAATCTTCAGCGTAGCGGTATGCATATGAAGATGACTGTTACCGGAACTACCAAAATGGATGATAAATTGATGTTTCCTTTGTACTATTATCCCGGGTATGTGGCATATATAGACGGAGAGGAAGTGCCGGTAGAATCCCTGGCCCGCCGTGTGGCTTGCCCTATGCCCAAGGGAACAGCAGAGGTGGAAGTGTACTACAAGGGTATGCCCTTCTATAGGTATGGCAACTGGGTGACCGTCTTGACAGCTCTGGGTGCCGTTGGATATGTGGTGTATATGCAAATTCGGAAGCGCAGGCCCGAAAAGAAAGATGCCTGCGAAGAAGCATAAGGGGTAGCGAAGAGCAAACTCGATTATGAAAAAGATTGTACTAGGTATAGTTGCACATGTTGATGCAGGGAAGACCACTCTGGCAGAGGGTCTTCTCTTTTCGTGTGGAAATTTGCGAAAAATCGGCCGGGTGGACCATAAAGATGCTTTTTTGGATTATGTGGATGTGGAACGGGAACGTGGCATCACTGTGTTTTCTAAGCAGGCAAAGGTTGCTTGGAAAGACATGGAGATTACACTGCTGGATACCCCCGGACATGTGGATTTTTCTGCAGAGATGGAGCGCACTCTGCAGGTGTTGGATTATTGTCTATTGGTTATCGATGGCCCTGACGGTGTGCAGGGGCATGTGCAGACCATTTGGAAACTGTTGAAGCAGTATGGGATTCCCACCTTTTTATTCATCAACAAAATGGATCAGCCCGGCGCGGATGAAGATGCTATTTTAAAGGAATTGCAAAACAGACTTGATCCCGGCTGTCACCGGATGGAGCAACTGTATTTGGGCAGATCCGACGCGGAGGAGATGTATTCCGCACAGGATGCGGACAGTGGGGACCGGGAGCAGGGCGTAGAAGAGATTGCGCTGTGCCATGAAAGTCTGATGGAAGAGTATCTGGAAACGGGAAGACTGTCTGTGAATTCCCTGGCGCAGGCCATCCGTCACCGATATTTGTACCCCTGTTATTTTGGCTCCGCACTACATTTGCAGGGGGTAGAAGAACTGTTGGATGGATTACACGCCTTTACGGAAAGCCCTTTGTACCCTGCAGAATTTGGCGCCCGGGTATACAAAATATCCAGGGATGCGGCGGGCAATCGACTCACCCATATGAAGATTACGGGTGGCGTATTGGAAGTAAAAAAAGTGGTACACAATCAAAACTCTGCACAGGGGGAAGCAGGCTGGGAAGAAAAGGTAGACCAGATTCGATGCTATAATGGCGGACAGTATACCTTGGCAGAGTGCGTGAGTGCGGGAGAAATATGCGCTGTGACCGGATTGTCCCGGACCCATGTGGGACAGGGACTTGGACGGGAGTCGCAGAATACAACGCCCATTTTGGTGCCGGTGTTATCTTATGGGCTGGTCTTGCCGGAGGGAAGTGACCCGGCAAAAGTGCTTGCGGACATCAGAAAATTAGAGGAAGAAGATCCACAGCTATTGATTCAGTGGCAGGAGCACACCAAGGAAATCCAGGTGCAGGTCATGGGGGATGTGCAACTGGAGATACTAAAGAGATTGATCTGGGAAAGGCTTGGTCTTTCCGTAGAGTTTACCGAGGGGAACATCCTATACCGGGAAACCATTGCGTCCCCTGTGGTGGGGATTGGCCATTTCGAGCCCCTCCGTCACTACGCAGAGGTGCAGCTTTTGCTGGAACCCGGGGAGCCGGGAAGTGGCATCCAGGTTTCTACTGCCTGCAGTGAGGATGTGCTGGAGAAAAACTGGCAGCGCTTGATTTTTACTCATTTAGAGGAGAAGAAGCATTTGGGTGTGTTAACCGGAGCGCCGGTAACGGATGTGAAGATTACGTTATTGGCAGGCCGGGCACATAACAAGCACACCGAGGGAGGCGATTTCAGACAGGCCACCTATCGCGCCATCAGACAGGGGTTGATGCAGGCACAAAGTGTTTTGCTGGAACCGATGTTTTCTTACGTGTTGGAGGTCCCCACAGAGCATGTGGGAAGGGCGATGACGGACATCCGGCGGATGCATGGAACATTTCAGGGACCGGAGACCCTGGGAGAAATATCTGTCTTGACGGGGACAGCACCTGTAGCAACCTTTGGGGAGTATGCCCGTCAGGTAACTGCTTACACCAGAGGGCATGGCAGGCTGTCTTGCAGTTTGCAGGGCTATGAGCCGTGCCACAATCAGGAAGAGGTGGTTGCGACATGTGGTTACAATGCGGATGCGGATGTAAATAATCCCTCGTCCTCTGTGTTTTGTTCCCATGGAGCAGGATTTGTGGTGCCTTGGGATCAGGTGCCTCAGTATGCCCACTTGGAAGTGGATTGTGCACAAGCCTTTGGAGAAGAAATAGAACAGGACTTGGCAAAGCGTCAAGTGAATATGGATAGATATAGGGATGGTGGTGAAAAGGGATACATTACCCAAGAGGAGATAGACGAAATTTTTCAGCGTACCTATGGTAAATCAGATACAGATTACACCCCTTACAGATATCATCAGCAAAACACCGGGCAAATTGTCCGGGCGCCCCAAGGAGAGGGGAAGAAGGGCATCCCGGGAAGACCCGCAGGTAAACCGAAAGACCGGGATGATTATCTTTTGATTGACGGATATAACATGATATTTGCCTGGGAGGATTTGCGTTCCCTGGCGGAGAGTAATATCGACAGTGCCAGAGATAAGTTGATTGACATGTGCTGCAATTATCAGGGATATGTCGGGAGTACGCTTATTTTGGTATTCGATGCATATAAAGTCAAGGGCAATCCCGGATCTGTTATCAAGCATCACAATATTTATGTGGTGTACACCAGGGAGGCGGAAACGGCGGACCAGTACATCGAGAAAACAGTGCATAAAATTGGACACAAACACAATGTGACAGTGGCCACCTCAGATGCCTTGGAGCAGATGATTATCTGGGGCGAGGGAGCCTTGCGCCTGTCTGCTCCGGGACTGCGAGAAGAGATGGAACGGGTTACCGGCAAGGCCCGTGAGGAAATCTTGGAGCCTGCGCAAAAATTGGGAAATCATATCATAATAAATTGAAAATATTCGAGGGCCTTGCGTTGCACAGACCTGTGAATTGTGATACAATATTTTTTTGATAATAGTACGAGCACCAAGGGTGCGGATGGGAGTTCTATGTTACATTCCGTGATTTCATCAGAATATGCGTCCTACCTGATTCCTATCGGGATTTTGTTTGCGTTTATCCTGACAGTTATATGCACCGGTAAACTGGCAGAGTTTTTGCCCAAGGATGCGGGCAGGGAATTTGCCCACGATGGGAAATTGTCCGCAGGAAAACCTCGGGGAGCAGGCATTATATTTGTGCTCAGCTTTATGTTGGCGGCACTTTTGTTTGCACCTGTCCAACCGGAACAGATTATCTACCTGCTATTGGTGGGTGTGAGTATGATGACCGGATATCTGGACGATGCCTCCAAGATGCCTTGGGGAGAATATAAAAAAGGATTCTTGGATTTGTGCGTTGCCGCCATGGTTGCACTGACCTATTTGAAGTACAATCCCAATACGATATCCCTGGTTCTTTGGGATGTGGAACTTGTGATTCCTCAAATAGTGTTTGCAGTATTGATTGTGATTTTGGTATGGGTTTCTGTGAACGTGACCAACTGTTCCGACGGCGTGGACGGTCTGTCAGGGACATTGACCATTCTCACTATTTTGGGGATCTACATTGTCAACATCCTCTGTGAGCGGGGGGGAGAGTTCTCTTACCTGATTTTGTTGTTTGCGGTATGTATCCTGGGATATCTTTGGTACAATGCCAGCCCCAGTAAACTGATGATGGGGGATGCAGGCAGCAGAGCCATGGGCTTGTTTATCAGTATTGCCATCCTGAAAACAGGCAGCCCGCTTCTATACCTTCCTTTGGCACTGATGCTGATTTTGGACGGCGGTCTTGGCTTGGTGAAGGTGGCACTGCTTCGTTTCTTGAAAATACATATTTTCAAGAATACTCGTCTGCCTTTGCACGACCATGTGCGCAAGGTAAAGGGATGGTCCAATACACAGACAGTTTTTAGATTTGCAATTATTCAGGCAATGATTATCGTGGCTACGCTGTATGCCATGAATGTATGAGAAAAGAGGTAAAATGATGGAAAACAAGTATTCACTGACAGAATTTTTAGCGATGGTGTTTCGGGGCACTTTGATTGGCTTTGGTTTCATACTTCCCGGCATTTCCGGTGGTGTATTATGCGTTATCTTCGGTATTTATAAACCGATTATGGAATTCCTGGCAAATCCTTTCCGCAAATTCAAAACCCATGTCCCTAAGTTGCTTCCTGTTTTTATAGGATTGGCGATTGGAGCTGTTGGTATTGGTAAGGCACTTAGTGTAGCATTGGAGTTGTATCCGGCACAGTGTGTTTGCATTTTTGTTGGATTGATAGTTGGAATGATTCCCTCCCTGTACAAAGAAGCAGGAGAGCAGGGTAGAAATAAAAACTCTTTCGTGGCAATGGGAACCGGATTTGTTCTTATCTTAGCTTTGTTGATTGGGCTAATGGCATTTTCCGCTTCCATTACTCCCAATTTCGGATGGGATATGTTCATTGGTTTTTGTTTGGCACTTAGCGTTATCGCGCCCGGCATGAGCTCTTCTACCTTCTTGATGCCCATGGGATTATATGATGTGATGGCAGATGCGATCGGCAATCTGGATATTATGGTTTTGATTCCCATCGGAATTGGCGGATTGGTGACAGTGCTTCTTTTTGCAAAACTGATGGATGTTCTGTTGAAGAAGTATTATTCCGTTACCTTCCACGCTATCACAGGCGTGGTAATTGCAGCCACTGCAATGACCATTCCCAGTGCTGCCATGGGTAAGGATCAGGTGAATTTCCTGGCATCTACCGGTATGATTATAACCAATGTGCTCTTGTTGGTAGTGGGTGTAGTGGCAGGCGTTTTGTTGGAGAAATTCAACAGCAAGTTCACCAAGGAATAAGGGGACGCTATGTACGATGAATTGACACCCAGTGATATCAGGCGCATGGAAGAGGAGATTGAATACCGTAAGCTTGTGGTGCGCAAGGCAGCCTTGGAAGATGTGAAAGAAGCCAGAGCCCACGGAGATTTGAGCGAGAATTTTGAATACTATGCGGCTAAGAAATATAAAAATCAAAACGAAGGCCGTATTCGATATCTGGAAAGAATGATTCGTACCGCAAAGGTCATTTCAGAGGACTCGGAAGCAAATGAGGTTGGCATCAACAACACAGTCACCATTGAGTTTGTGGAGGATGGGATGCAGGAGACCTACAAAATTGTGACCACGGTACGAGGCAATTCCTTAGAAAATCTGATTAGCAATGAAAGCCCGCTGGGCAAGGCGCTGCTTGGTAAAAAAGTGGGAGACATTGCCCATGTGGAAGTGAATACCCAGGTGGGGTATGATGTAAAGATTGTGAAATTGGAAAAAACCATAGATGACGGAAGTGATAAGCTAAGGAGCTATTAAATGAAAAACTATTTGCTGTTTGATTTGGATGGTACACTGACGGATCCCAAGATGGGCATCTGCACTTGTGTTCAATATGCGTTAAAAGAGGAATTCGGCATTGAAGAGCCGGATTTGGATAAGTTGGAGCCCTTCATCGGCCCGCCCCTGAAGGAAAGTTTTATGCAGTTCTATCACTTGACCGAAGAACAGGGCGATGCTGCATTGGCCAAATACAGAGAGCGCTTTTCTACGGTAGGATTGTATGAAAATCAAATGTATCCCGGCGTGGCCAATATGCTGCAGGACTTGAAGAAGAGAGGCCTTACTCTGGCCATTGCTTCCAGCAAGCCTACGGTCTTTGTAGAGAAGATTTTGCAGCATTTTAACATCTATCAGTATTTTGATGTTATCGTGGGAAGTGAGTTGGACGGAACCCGTGTGAATAAGGAGGAGGTGGTGCTGGAGGCACTACGCCGCCTGTTCGGGGACAAACCCGTAGACAAAGAAAAGGTCTATATGATTGGTGACCGCAAGTTCGATGTGGAGGGTGCCCATTTCTTTGGTTTGGAATGCGTGGCAGTATCCTATGGATATGGCGATATGGAGGAGCTGAAGGCCGCCAAGGCGGACTACATTGTCCGTTCCGTAGAGGAGTTGCATGAATTTCTGCTCCGCGGACTGGAGGAGTTCAAGAATCCCAAGCGCAGTCAGATTTTGTTTGCCCTTGCCTATCCCTTCATCCTGTTTGTTTTAGGTCAGATGCTTGCCAGCACGGTTTTGAGCGCAATTGTAAACTTTATCAATGATGCGCTGCCACAGGATAAAAAACTGCTTTTGATGAATGATGCGGGAAAGTTGGAGTATGCCAATCCCAATATTCCTGTTGCCATGGAGTTTGTAGGATTTATTGTGGGTGCATTTCTGATACGAAAGATTGCGTTTTCCATGATTCGCAAGGCAAGGAAGAGTTGCTTTTTGTCCCATCTTTGGCCAACACCTAAAAAACATTATCTTTTTGCGGTTATGGCTACGTTGGGCAGTGTTGTGGGATTGAATTTGGGAATTAGCCTGTTAGATATTGCGGCCAGATCTCAAGGATACAGATTGGTGGAGGAAGCGCAGATGGCAGTGTGGCTGCCTCTTGGCATCATTGGCTATGGATTAATCACACCTTTCGCAGAGGAAATATTGTTCCGCGGTATCATCTATAATGGTGTAAAGAAATATTTTAAACCCATGCCGGCCTTGTTTATGAGTGCCGCTATCTTCGGTATGTATCACGGCAACACGGTACAGGGGATTTATGCCTTTATTATGGCATTTTTGATGATTTATTTATATGAATATTTCGGGGATTTCAAGGCCCCCCTTTTTGTACACATTTTTTCCAACCTGTTTGCTTATGTATTGATGTTTATTTCTCAGGTTGCCCCTTGGATTGTGAACCAATATATTTGTTTGGCATTCCTTCTGTTGGCAGTAGCGGGCGTGTATCTGTTAAATAAGGACAGAAAGGTTTTCTAGTATGAAATTTTCCATTGTCACGGTTTGTTTGAATCCGGGAGAAAAACTGAATAAGACGCTTGCTTCCGTGTTTTCTCAAACTTATGGTGATTGGGAAGTGATTGTGAAGGATGGGGGAAGCACAGATGGCGCTGTGGCGGTATGGCAGCAGGAACATGCGGGCCACCCTGAATTCGATAAGGTGAAGGTATATGTGGAGCCGGACAAGGGTATATATGATGCCATGAATCAGGCTGTGGCACATGCCAACGGAGAATATGTGGTTTTCCTAAACTGTGGTGATACTTTTGCGGATGAAAATGTATTGACTGACGTGGCGGCACGTATGGCAGGCGAAGATATAGAGACAGAGGCTGCAGATGCCCGAGGCAGGGCAGAAGAGGCATTGCACAAACCCGATGTCTTCTACGGGGATACCATCGGCGAAAAAAACGGTGTGGTCATTGCCTCCCCGCCGAAGATGAGCGGCTTTACCTGTTATCGCAATATTCCTTGCCATCAGTCCTGTTTTTATCGCCGGGAACTATGTGTGGAAAAACCCTATGACCTAACCTATAAAATCAGAGCAGATTATGATCATTTTCTGTGGTGTTTTTATCGGGCCAAGGCAGAGTTCGCTTACCTGGGATTTGCTGTGTCTGCTTACGAAGGGGGCGGTTACTCTGAGAGTCGTGCCAACAAACAAAGGGATGCGCAGGAATTTAAGAAGATAACATCCGTCTATATGAGTAAAGGGGAACTGTTGAAATACAAATCCATTATGCTATTGACACTGGCACCCCTTCGAAGAATCCTGGCGGAGAGTAAATTATTTTCCGGCCTGTATCATGCGCTGAAGGGCATGGTATATGGCAAGTAACAGAATAAAGTAAGGTTTTATGAAAGAAGAAATTTTTCCTGAATTTGGGACACAATGTTAGGGAAGTGTTTCTTCTTTTTTTATCTTATTTTTAAGATATTTGTTAGGTGTATTTTAAGATAATTTTAATGAGGTATTCCTTGTCTTTTGCGGGGTATTGTGTTAAGATTGACAATGAGGAAAAATTTTGCAAATTGGAGGTGGGCATGAAGGACTTGGCGAAGTTTTCGAAACAGCTTATTTTGCTCACTCAGTTTGGTCTTAGTGTGATTATGCCTTTGCTTTTGTGCCTGCTTGGATGCTGGCTTTTGGTGGACAAGTTGGCAGTGGGCGGATGGATTTATATTCTCGGATTTTTCTTTGGGCTGGGTGGTAGCAGTATGACTGCCTGGAAGATGTATCTTTCCGTACAGAAGGATATGGATAAAAAGCCAAAGAGTAAGAAATCTTATAATAATCACGGATAAAATCAAAATGATGAATTAACGCATCATAAAGAAGGAACGGATGACATGAAACTTCTTGCAAAAATGCAGCCTGCGCTGAAGCAGGAAAGTAAAAAGATTATCCTCATCACACTCGTTGGAAATGGCCTTATGTGGCTGGTTTGGTGGCTGCTTAGTATGGCTTTCCCGGAGAAAGTGGTGTTTGATATAACTGTGCTGTTAGGCGGTTTGGTAGGTGGTGTGATAGCAGTCTGGAATTTCGTCTGGATGGGACTGGCACTGCAAAAGGCAGTGAGTGTTGAGGATCCCGACTTGGCGAAGAAGATCATCCAGGCCAACTATGGCAAGCGAAACCTACTTCGTATTGTGTGGGTGGCTGTTGCCATTATGCTCCCATACTTTCACTATGTGGCAGGTCTTATCCCCTTGGTGTTCCCGGGCACGGGACTGAAGTTGATGGGTGTGTTTGCCGCATTTGCAAAAAAAGAGAATAAGGAGGTGATGTGACGTGGAGTTGGATATTTCCGGAGCAAAAATTCTGCTTCGTATTCCGACCAACATCCCGATATTAGGTGATATTTTGCTGACAGAAACCATTGTTATGAGTTGGGTGGTAATGGCCTTGATTACAGGACTCTGTATCTGGTTGACCAGAGGACTGAAGGTGGAGGGTATTTCCAAGCGGCAAGCAGTGGCAGAAATGATCGTGGAGACGGCCAATCATTTTGTGGTCGGTAACATGGGAGAAAAGTTTAGGCACTTCATTCCCTTTGTAGCGGCTCTGTTTGCCACCAGTGTGGTGTCCAATCTAATCAGTCTGACGGGTCTTCGAAGCCCTACGGCAGATTTGTCCACGGAGGCGGCCTGGGCGGTGGTGGTATTTACCATCATCACAGCTCAAAAGATTAAGGCCAGTGGTGTGGGTGGTTACTTTAAGGGATTCACACAGCCCATTCCCGTGTTGACACCGTTTAATATTCTGTCGGAATTGGCGACTCCCATCAGTATGGCTTGCCGTCATTTCGGCAACATCCTATCGGGTGTGGTAATCAATGCTTTGCTCTACGGAGCGTTGGCAGCGGCCAGTGCAAAACTCTTTGGCCTGTTGCCCGGAGTGGTGGGAGATGTGCTTTCCCAGATTCCGTTCTTGTCGGTGGGTATTCCCGCTATATTGTCGGTTTACTTTGACTGGTTTTCCGGCTTCATGCAGGCGTTTATTTTCTGTATGTTGACGGTCATGTATATTTCAAACGCATCGGAAGGATAGCGTACAATTTTACAAAAATAAATTATATTTCAGGAGGAAAATAAAATGGAATTTCAGTTACTCGCAAAAGGTATTGCTTTGGCAGGATGCGCAATTGGTGCAGGTTTGGCGTTGATCGCAGGTATCGGACCTGGTATCGGTGAAGGTAACGCAGTGGCAAAGGCTTTGGAGGCAATCGGCCGTCAGCCTGAGTGTAAAGGTGATGTGACTTCTACTATGTTGCTTGGTTGTGCAATTGCAGAGACCACAGGTATTTATGGTTTCGTTACCGGTTTGCTTTTGATCTTCGTAGCACCCGGTATGTTCATGAATTTGTTGGGCTAATTATCGAGCGACTAAGAAACAGGAGGTGTAAGCATGGAGGTACAGGGTCTGGTTGGATTAGCACCGTGGACTTTTATTGCGACAATTGCCAACCTCTTTATCCAGGTATATCTGATCAAAAGATTTTTATTCAAGCCCATCAATGAGATTCTGGAAAAGAGAAAAGCAATGGCAGATGCTGAGATTAAAGATGCCGAGGCGGCAAAGCAGGAGGCTTTTGCGGTAAAGGCAGAATATGAGCAGAATATGCAGGAAGCTAAGGCTAAGGCCAATGAAATTTTGGCAAATGCCCAGAAGACTGCTGCGATTCAAAGTGAGGAGATTCTGCGGGAAGCAAATGCTCAGGCTATCGCCATCAAGGGTAAGGCGGAAAGTGACATTGCCCAGGAAAAACGCAAGGCAGTCAATGAACTGAAAACCGAAATCGGTGAGATGGCCATGGAGATTGCGGAGCGTGTCATAGAGAGAGAAATCAGTGAGGAAGATCATAAGAAACTCATTGATGAGTATATCGCGAATGTAGGTGATGCATCATGACGCAAAGAGCAGTGATTTATGGAAGCAGCTTATATGACCTTGCCAAAGAGGAAAATCTGGCAGAGGTAATATGGGAAGAGATGAATGCTGTGCGCCAGATTATGAGGGAGAACCCTGATTACATGAGTCTTCTTTCCAATGCTTCTTTATCGAAGCAGGAGAGAATCGGTTTGTTGCAGGAGGCTTTGGGAGAACAGGTACAAAAGTATCTTTTGAACTTCCTAAAACTCTTGTGTGAGCGGGATCTGTTGGGGGAATTCGGCGGCTGTTGTGAGGAGTACCGGAAACGCTACTATCAGGACCACAATATGGTGGAGGCAATCATCACCAGCGCAGTGGCACTGACAGAGGAACAACTGCAGGCGTTACAGAAAAAATTGCAGGCAAGCACAGGCAAGACTGTGGTGCCTGTACAGAAGGTGGGTGCCGGCCTGATGGGCGGTATTCGCGTGGAAATGGAAGGAAAGATGCTGGACGGTAGTGTAAGAGAACGTTTGCAGGGACTTTCCCGTAAGTTGAATGAGACAATTATTTAAAGGATGGAAAATAAAATGCAATTGAAACCGGAAGAAATATCCAAGGTGATTCGCAGTCAGATTAAATATTATGACAATGCAATTCGTCAGGACGAGACAGGTACCGTTCTGTTGGTAGGAGACGGTATCGCCAGAGCGGGCGGACTTGTGAATTGTATGGCAGGAGAGTTGTTGGAATTCGAGGATGGCAGCCTGGGAATGGCGCAGAACCTGGAAGAAAACAGCGTATCCATCGTATTGTTTGGGTCTGATGAAAATATCGGTGAAGGTCAGACAGTAAAAAGAACCGGCAAGGTAGTATCCGTTCCCGTAGGGGAAGCACTAATTGGACGCGTAGTCAATGCATTGGGACAGCCCATTGACGGTGCCGGTCCCATCGTGACGGAAGATTTTCGTGCCATTGAGAGTCCTGCACCCGGCATCTGTGAGAGAAAGTCTGTATCAGAGCCTCTGCAGACCGGTATTAAGGCAATTGACTCCATGGTGCCCATCGGAAGAGGACAGCGTGAGTTGATTATCGGCGACCGTCAGACAGGAAAGACTACCATTGCTTTGGATACGATTATCAATCAGAAAGGTAAGGATGTGATCTGTATTTATGTTGCCATCGGTCAGAAGCGTTCTACTGTAGCATCTATGGTAGAGACGCTGGCGAAAAATGGTGCCATGGATTACACCATCGTGGTAGCGGCAACTGCTTCAGAAACCAGTCCTTTGCAGTATATTGCACCCTATACCGGTTGTGCTATGGGTGAATACTTTATGCATCAGGGCAAGCATGCGCTGATTATTTATGATGATTTGAGTAAGCATGCGGTGGCATATCGTGCCCTGTCCCTGTTGATTCGTCGCCCTCCCGGACGTGAGGCGTATCCCGGTGACGTATTCTACCTGCATTCCAGATTGTTGGAGAGAGCTGCGAAATTAGACGAAGAACACGGCGGCGGTTCCTTGACCGCACTGCCCATTATAGAGACCCAGGCGGGTGACGTGTCCGCCTATATTCCAACCAATGTAATTTCTATTACAGACGGACAGATTTTCTTGGAGACAGAGCTTTTCCACGCAGGTATTATGCCTGCGGTAAACCCCGGTATCTCCGTGTCCCGAGTGGGTGGTAATGCGCAGATTAAGGCCATGAAAAAAGTTGCCGGCACGTTGAAATTGTTGTATTCCCAGTATCGTGAGTTGCAGAGCTTTGCACAGTTTGGTTCTGATTTGGATGCAGATACCAAGGCCAGATTGGATCAGGGTGCCAGAATCGTGGAGGTGCTGAAGCAGAATCAGAATGCGCCCGTGCCGGTAGAGAAGCAGGTGGCTATTCTGTACGCAGTTACCAAGGGTATCTTAAGTGCCGTGGCTGTGGAAGATGTGAAGGCCTATGAAACAGGTCTCTACACAGAATTGGATACGGATGCGGAAGGCGTGGCAGTGATGTCGACCATCCGTGAAACCGGCGCGTTGAATGATGAGACCGAAAACGCTTTGAAGGCTGTTTTGGAAGCGTATACAGAGAAATTTTTGAGTGCCAGACCTGAATAATTAAAAGGAGAACGCGATATGGCTGCAAATATGAAAGCAGTGAAGCTTCGCATCAAGAGTGTCCAGAGTACCATGCAGATTACCAAGGCTATGGAACTGGTGGCATCCTCGAAGTTGCGCAGAGCAAAAGAGCGGGCGGAAAATAGTAGACCGTATTTTGAAAAATTATATAGCACGCTGACGGATATCGCACAGGGCAACACAGATTTCACACATCCTTACGCCAAAGGAAATGCTGTTACGAAAACATGTTATGTGCTTTTGGCAGGTGACCGAGGCTTGGCAGGTGGATACAACGCCAATGTCTTCAACAAATTTGAAGAGATCCGCGGTGGCTCGGAATGTGTAGTGTTACCCATCGGCAAGAAGGCGCTGGAATATGCCAAGAGAAAAGAACTTCCCTGTCTCACGGAAAGTTTTGCGGAACTTGCAGATATCAAGGTGTCAGGATGTTTTGATATCGCCACAACCCTTTGCAAGGCATATAAGGCTGGCGAAATCGGTCATATAGAACTTGTATATACGAAATTTATTTCGATGTTGACCCAACGTCCGGAGGCAGCAATGATGTTGCCGCTGAAGGATTTGGCCAAGAACAATGAGAGTGCGAGTGATGAGAAAGAACCTGGAAAGCCCAGGGAATTGATTTTGTATGAGCCCAGTGCGGAAGTGGTATTTGAGCGCATTGTTCCTGAGTATTTGGCAGGTGTGATTTATGGAGCCATCTGTGAAGCGGCGGCTTCTGAATTGGCTGCAAGAAGAACGGCCATGGAGTCTGCCACCGGCAATGCAGAGGAAATGTTGGAAAACCTGAATTTGTATTATAACCGGGCAAGACAGGCGGGTATTACCCAGGAAATCACAGAGATTGTCGGCGGTGCGGAAAGCATTTAAGGCAGAATGGAGAGAGATGGAAATGAGTGAGAAAAATATAGGTGAAGTAGTACAGATTATCGGACCGGTGTTGGATATCCGTTTTCCCCACGACCAATTACCTGCACTGCTGAATGCTATTGAGATTGATAATAAGGGCACGAAGGTTACGGTAGAGGTGGCACAGCAGATTGGTGACAATATGGTGCGCTGTATTGCCATGAATTCCACGGATGGTTTGGTGAGAGGTGCTAAGGCTGTGGACACCGGTGCTCCCATTGCGGTGCCTGTGGGCGAGGAGTGTCTGGGAAGAGTATTTAACCTGTTGGGAGATCCTGTAGACAACCTTCCCAAGCCCGAAGCAAAAGAGTATTGGCCCATTCACCGTGCTGCACCTGCCTATGAAGAGCAGATGCCTGCAACGGAGATTTTGGAAACAGGTATCAAGGTAGTAGACCTGATTTGTCCCTATGCGAAGGGTGGTAAGATTGGTCTCTTCGGTGGTGCCGGCGTAGGTAAGACCGTGCTTATCATGGAGCTGATTCACAATGTGGCTACAGCACACGGCGGTCTTTCTGTATTTACCGGTGTAGGAGAGCGTACCAGAGAAGGTAACGACCTGTACAACGAAATGAAGGAAAGTGGCGTTATCGATAAGACTGCGTTAGTGTATGGTCAGATGAATGAGCCCCCCGGAGCACGTATGCGTGTGGGCCTTTCCGGACTTACCATGGCGGAGTATTTCCGTGATGTAAAGAATCAGGACGTGTTACTTTTCATTGATAATATTTTCCGTTTTACCCAGGCGGGTTCCGAAGTGTCTGCACTTCTTGGACGTATGCCTTCAGCGGTTGGCTATCAGCCTACACTGGCAACGGAAATGGGTATTTTGCAGGAAAGAATTACTTCTACCAGAAAGGGTTCCATTACTTCCGTTCAGGCAGTGTATGTACCTGCGGACGACTTGACTGACCCTGCACCTGCAACCACATTTACCCATTTGGATGCAACCACCGTTTTGTCCCGTGATATTGCCAGCCAGGGTATTTATCCTGCGGTAGATCCCTTGGATTCCACCAGCCGTATCCTGAGCCCTGAAGTGGTGGGCAAGGAGCACTACGAGGTGGCTCGTGACGTACAGAGGGTATTGCAGAGATACAAAGAATTGCAGGACATCATTGCCATCATGGGTATGGATGAATTGTCAGAAGAAGATAAGATGACAGTGAACCGTGCGAGAAAGGTACAGAGATTCCTTTCCCAGAGTTTCTCCGTGGCAGAACAGTTTACGGGTATGCCCGGACAGTATGTGCCTTTGAAAGAAACTTTGCGTGGTTTCCGTATGATTTTGGATGGTGCATGTGATGAAGTGCCTGAGAGCTGCTTCCTGTTTGCAGGTACCATTGACGAAGTGTTTGAGAAAGCGAAAAAACTGTAAGGAGTGGGCGGATGAAAACATTCCTATTACGAATCGGTACACCTGACGGCTTGCTCTTTGACGGAGAAGTGGAGAGGGTGATTTGCAGAAGTATCACCGGTGATTTGGCGATTATGGCCGGTCACATCAATTTTTGTACTGCCATCGGTATGGGGCCGGCGGTAGTGGTATTGCCTGACGGCACTCGTAAGGAGGCTGCTTGTATTGGAGGTATGCTTTCTATGATGAACGGGGAGTGTAGCCTTATGGCCACCACCTGGGAGTGGAAGGATGATATCGACGAAGAGAGAGCAAATAAATCCAAAGAGCGTGCGGAGGCAATGCTTGCGCAGTCAGATCTTTCTGAGCAGGAGTACAAATTGGCGGAGTTTCGTCTGAAACGTGCATTGGTGCGTTTGGATGTGAAGAACTAAAGTGGTTTGCGTAAGGCAAGAGATGGTGCTGTGGCAGAGGATACTGCTTGCGGCGAATGAAGGAGAATTGCGGATGAACGCAGATATCCAACAAACTAAAAATATAGGGACCAAAAGAGAGGCAGGCTTAGACCTGCTTCGTTTGCTTGCAATGATGATGGTGGTAGTGCTGCATTATTTGGGCAAAGGGAAACTTCTGCCGGATTTATCCGGTGAGACTTTGGGTAACACCGGCGTCACGGCCTGGCTACTGGAATCCTTTTGTATCGTAGCGGTGAACACCTATATGCTGATTAGCGGATACTTCTTAAGTCAATCCTCTTTTAAGGTGAACCGACTGATTCAGTTGTGGCTACAGATTTGGGTGTATTCCGTGGGCTTTGGTTTGTTGGGGGCATTGAGTGGCATCGTGGTGGAAACGCCGGTGGATATTCACTATTTCCTGACGTTATTTTTCCCTATATCTATGGGACACTATTGGTTTATGAGCGCTTATGTGTATCTGTATCTGTTGCTCCCTTTGGTGGGCATCGCGGTGCGTCATATGTCGAAGAAGCAGATGCAGTGGTCCATTGGCCTGTTATTGTTTGCATATAGCATTTTGAAAAGTGTTCTTCCTTTGCGTTTGGAATTGGATGCGCAAGGGTATGATGCTATGTGGTATTTGTGTGTATTCTTGTTGGCTGCTTATGTACGCAAGTTTGGCATATGTTTTCTCGAGAAGAAAGATAGCGGTGAAAAGTCCCGTAATGGATTTGGTTTGTTGATGTATTTTGGCGGAGCACTTTTTGTGTTCGGCGGTTTGATGGGAATGCGGGCCCTATATCTGGAGACCGGCAGTTTCCAAAGAATGTTGAAAATGAGCATGGAATACAATCATGTATTTGTATTAGTGGCATCTTTGGGATTATTCGTAGCATTCAAGAATCTGAAGGTGGTTCCGAAGTTGGCGGCAATAGCGAAGGCAATTGCGCCCCATGCTTTGGGTGTCTATTTGTTACACGAAAATATTGGACTGCGCTACACATGGCAGAATTGGTTGGGAGCAAATCGTATTGAGACAGTGCCCGAACTGATTGCCGGTGTGTTGGTAGCGGTAGTGGTAGTTTTCACCTGTGGTATTTTGATTGATGTTGTGAGAAAGTATCTCTTTGATATTGTACATAAGGTTGGAATGAAGACGAAGCCTTACAGGAAACTCTGCGAAGTGATAGAGAAAGCGGATCAACTGTTTGCGTGCGAGGGAGAAAACCGTGTTTCAGAGAGCGGAAAATAAATTTATAAAAAACAGAATATCGGTATGGGACATTCTTGCATTGGCAGTGTTGTTCCTGTATCCCTTGCGCCATATTACTTGGGGATTGGATTTGTGGGATACCGGATATAACTATGCCAATTTTCAATATAAGGGATTGGAGCATATGGATTCCATGTGGTTATTTTCTACCTATCTGGCAAATGCATTGGGCAGTGTGATGTCCAAAATGCCGGGGGCAGGAAGTCTTATTGGAATGAATTTTTACACCGGACTGTTGGTCAGCGGAATGACCACGGCCGGCTATTTTTTCTGTACAAGAAAATTAGAGATGCCGAAGTGGATTTCCTTCTTGGGCGAAATGGTGGCCATCAGTCTGTGTTGGTGCCCTACGGCGCTTTTGTATAATTATTTGACTTATGTTTTGTTCTTGGCAGCAGTGATGCTATTATATATGGGACTGACCAGGGAGCGACCGGGATACTTGGTGGCAGCAGGAGTGATGCTGGGCGCCAATGTGCTGGTGCGTTTTTCCAACCTGCCGGAGGCGGCTATGATTGTGGCTGTATGGGCATACGGTGTTGTGGAGTACTTAGAAGCAATAAAACTGCCGACGCAAGAGAAATCCGATGATGAGAATTCAAACAAGAGTAAGGATATTTTCAAGCAGACATGGAAACGCACTATATCATGCGTATTTGGCTATTTAAGCGCTTTATTGGTAGGATTTGGCTATATTCACGTTAGATATGGAATGGATGCCTATTTGGGCGGAATAGCGCGCCTCTTCGCCATGACAGACACGGCTACGGATTACAAGGCCGGTTCTATGGTGATGGGAGTGGTGTTGACCTACTGGCAGAACCTATATTGGGTACTGCGTATTGGTGTGATTATCGTTGTCGGACTTATCATGTTCACGATATGCGAATGGATCAAAAAGAAACTAAGCCAAGGGGCTGTCTGTGACGGTGGAAAGAACATTGGCAAGATGTTGGATGTATTGTGTTATACTGTCATGACTGTAGTCGCGTTGTGCATGATTGCATGGTTATATCTGAGACATTTTTGCTCTATGATGTTTTACAGCTATGATTCTATGTTGCGTCCCGGTGTGTTGTTCTTGATGCTGGCGATGCTCTTTGGAATCATTCGGATTTTTGACAAGAATAGTAAGAAAGAAGAAAAACTCTTAGCAGGTATTTTGATTTTGGTGATTCTACTCACCTCCCTGGGAAGCAATAATGAAGTATATCCCAGTCTCAACAATTTGTTTTTGGTGGCACCCTACACATTGTGGGAGAGTTGGAGATTGATTCGCTCATCCAACGAGAGGGTGGTGATATTAGGAAGAAATACCCCAAATGCTAATGCGTTTGAGGAAGGCAACAAGAAGAGAAATAGGCTTCTTGTAAACATATATCCCGTGAAGGCTGTGCTGGTAGCATTTTTGCTGCTTTGTTTTGTACAGTTTGGTGGCTTTGGAGCAAAATTTGTATTTGCGGAAGCAACCGGAGTACAGGATCTTTCCGGTAGGGTAGAAAATAATGAGATATTAAAGGGCGTGAAGATGCCCGCGGAGAAGGCACAATGGATCACAGAGATTTCTACCTTTGTGGCAGAAGAAAAACTGCAAGGTCAGGAAGTGATTCTCTACGGCAATATTCCTGCATTGTCCTATTACTTGCAGATGCCTTCTGCGTTCAATCCCTGGAGTGATTTGCGTTCCTACCATCCGGATCAGATGGCAGCACAATTGCAATCTATCATGGAGGCGGGAGAGAAGCCGGTGGTGATTTTAAATATGGAAAAGCTTGTAGAAAATTTGGTTGTGGATACAAAGCGAGAATTATTGATAGAATTCATGGGTCAGATGAATTATAAAGAAACCTTCAGAAACGAAAAATTTGTGGTGTACCAATAAAGAGAATCATAAGTATGAGTAGCGAAAATTTTCAGTTACAGTTGAGAATTGGGTTATGATATTTTTGGCGGTAATAAAAGTGATGTCCTTACGGCTTGATTGAAACTAAAATGGATACAAACCGTAGAATGCATGTCTAGGATACGGTTAAAAATGAAGAAAAAACAGGATAAGGACGTAATGCGGTAGGAAGGTATACGGTCCAAACTACCAACATTCATTACAGAACCGTAATACGAAGCAACAGAAAAGCCGGCTCGATTTGAGTCGGCTTTGTTGATTTTATAACACCTGTAATCCTTCTTTTTCAGCTTCTTCGACCATGGCTGTGGGCCATAAGGAGCATTGTACTTCGGCGATATGTGCTTTTCTCAGGAGGAACATACACATGCGGGACTGGCCGATGCCACCACCGATGGTATAAGGCACTTCTTCGTTGATGACTGCCTGATGGAAGGGAAGGCTGGCACGATCCATGCATCCTCTTTCTTCCAACTGGCGCAACAGTGCGTCTTTGTCTACGCGGACACCCATGCTGGAAAGCTCCAATGCGATGTCCAAAACCGGGTAGTAAACTACGATGTCGGCATTCATTTCCCAATCGTCATAATCCGGTGCACGACCATCGTGAGGCTCGCCGTCACTTAATTTGCCACCGATTTTCATAATACATACAGCACCCTTTGCTCTGGCGATGTAAAGCTCTCGTTCCTTGCGGGTAGCGTCGGGGAACATTTCCTCCAATTCGGAAGTGGTCACAAAGAAAATATCATGAGGAAGGATTTCCTCAATGTAATCATAGTGAATGGACATGTATTTTTCAGTCTTGCGCAGTACCTTGTATACGGTGCGTACAGCATCTTTCAAGGTCTCGATATTGCGCTCTTCCTTGGTAATTACCTTTTCCCAATCCCATTGATCCACATAAATGGAGTGGATGGCGTCCACATCTTCATCTCTGCGGACGGCATTCATATCCGTATAGAGACCGTCGCCTGCAGAAAAACCGTATTTTTTCAGTGCGTAGCGTTTCCATTTTGCGAGAGACTGCACAATTTCAGCCATGCGAGTGTCATCGCTCTTAATATCAAAGCGGACAGGACGCTCAATGCCGTTCAGATTGTCATTCATGCCGGATGCTGGATCCACAATCAAAGGAGCGGAAACGCGAAGCAGATGCAAGCGCTCTGCAAGCAATGTTTCAAAGAAGTCCTTGGCCATTTTGATAGCAACCTGTGTATCGTAAAGATTCAATTCGGATTTGTATCCTTCGGGTAATGATAAATAAGCCATAATCATCCTACCTTTATGTATAAATTCTATTGATATCATTAAACCCCTTTTTGGCGAATTTTGCAATAACTTTTTTCCTAATTGGTAGAAAGATTTTACACGTAGAGATTTTTTAAAATTTGAATTAACGTTTTGTAAAATCCAACCTGAAATTTTCCATATGGGATTGTTTTGTGCCATGGTTTGCGATATGGTTAATGTAAGGAATATGAAACCATAAAACATAGGAATGTTAAGAGAGGAAAATGATAGTTGGCTGACAATTTTGATACCGGAATTGAATATCAGGAAGGTGAGATACGGGTATCTGTCCGTGGCCTGGTGGAGTTTATTCTGCGCCATGGGGATATTGATAACCGCCATCAGATTTCACCTGATAATGCCATGCAGGAGGGCGGACGGATTCACCGTATGATACAACGCCGAATGGGAGCGGATTATCAGGCAGAAGTATCTTTGCATTACACTCATCCGGCCAAAGGGTATCGGTTGGTGGTGGAGGGCAGAGCTGATGGTATCCTGCATCAAAACGGTCAAATAATTATCGATGAAATCAAGGGCACCTATCGTGATCTTGTGAAAATGAAAGAGCCTGCGTCGTTGCATCTGGCACAGGCCAAATGTTATGCCTATATGTATGCCCTGAAAGAGGAATTGAAGGAAATCACGGTGCGTATTACCTACTGCAATATGGAAACCGAGGATATCCGTTATTTCCACGAAGATTATACATTTGAGGAATTGCAACAGTGGTTTGTGAGACTGATAGAAAACTACAAACGCTGGTCAGATTTTGTGTGGAGATGGCGCGGTATCAGGCAGAATTCCATACAGGAAATGCGATTTCCCTTCGAATATCGTCCCGGCCAAAAGGACTTGATAGAGAATGTCTACAAGACCATTTATCACAAGAAAAAACTGTTCTTAGAGGCCTCCACCGGCGTAGGAAAGACCATTTCCACCATGTATCCTGCGATTTCGGCTATGGGAAGAGGCATGTCAGAGCGTATTTTCTATCTCACAGCGAAAACCATCACAAGAACGGTGGCGGAGGATACCCTGCACCTGCTCAGAGAACAGGGACTCCGTATGAAAAGTGTGATTCTCACGGCAAAAGAGAAAATTTGTTTTATGGAGGAGACGGAGTGTAATCCTGAGCATTGTCCCTATGCAAAAGGGCATTATGACAGAATCAATGATGCGGTGTATGATTTGCTGACTTCAGAAGAAGCATTTACCAGAGAAAAAATCGTGGAGTACGCACAGAAGCATCAGGTGTGTCCCTTTGAAATGTGTCTGGATATGAGTCTGTATTCCGATGTGGTGATAGGAGATTATAATTATCTCTTCGATCCCCATGTGTATTTGAAGCGCTTCTTTGCAGAAGGCGGCGGAGGGGATTATATCTTCTTAATCGACGAGGCACACAATCTATTGGAACGCGGAAGGGAGATGTATAGTGCCACTCTTTGGAAAGAGCAATTCTTGGAGTTGTCCACAAAAATAAAAGCGACAATACTGTCAGAAAACACCAAAAAGTCCCGTAAAAAAGGCATTTCCGGGCAGATAGCACTGGAAATGACAGGGGTGGAACAACCGCTATCGGAGCGTGGTGGACAGCTGATAAGTGCGGCAGAGTCTGAAGAAGGATCACAATCGGATGGAGAGCAATCAGGGGGATATAAACGAAGCATTTTAGTGGGCAAAGGGTATGGTGAAAAAATCAAATACCAGTTGGATAAGTGCAATAAAGAATTACTTCAGATGAAACGGGAATGCGAGAACTATCGCATTATTACAGAAATGGATAGCTTCGTGCGTTGGTTGATGAAATTGCATGGCACCATGGATGAATACCTGTCGGAGCAGGAAGTGGCGCTGCCGGTACGGGATGATATTCTGGAGTTTTATTTTGAGATTGGGCATTTTCTGCAGATATACGAACTGTTAGATGAAAACTATGTGAATTATACGCAGATAGAAGAGGATGGCCGTTTTATGATTCGCCTGTTCTGTGTGAATCCGGCGCAAAATTTGAAGCAGTGTATGGCAAAGGGGCGTAGCAGTATTTTGTTCTCCGCCACCTTATTGCCCATTCAATACTACAAGAAACTGTTAGGTGGAGAAGAAGGGGATTACGAGATTTATGCAACATCCATATTTCGCCCGGAAAAGAAGGCTTTACTGATTGCCAATGATGTGACGAGTAAGTTTACCCGCAGGACAGAGGAGGAATACGAAAAGATTGCCACTTATATCGAGGAAATCGTTAAAAATAGGCATGGAAATTACTTGGTATTCTGTCCTTCCTTTGCGTTTATGCACAAGATTTACGATATTTATGTGGAAAGGTTTGGTTCAGTTCGTCAATGTATCCTGCAGGAAGAAACCATGTCGGAATCACAGAGAGAATCATTTTTGAGCCGATTTCGGGAGATTGCCGATGAAAACGGAGTAAATATAACCTCCGAAAGGTACTTGATTGGGTTCTGTACTTTGGGTGGCATCTTCAGTGAGGGGATCGATTTGAAAAAAGACAGCCTGATTGGTGCTATTGTGGTAGGTACCGGTCTGCCACAGGTATGTAATGAACGGGAAATATTGATGAAGTATTTCGATGAAGAAGGGGGATATGGGTTTGATTATGCTTATCGGTATCCGGGCATGAATAAGGTGTTGCAGGCCGCGGGTAGAGTCATACGAACAGAGGAAGACATAGGAGTGGTGGCATTGCTGGATGAAAGATTTCTACAGTATGCTTATCAAAAACTGTTTCCAAGAGAGTGGAATACGTACGAAATGGTTTCAGTTACTACAGTTGCAAAGAAGATAAAACGATTTTGGGATGAATGGTTGTAGCTGAAAAGGCGAAGAAAGAAGCCTTTTTCAAGGGGGATAATCGAACATGACATGCAAGAATGCCGTCACTGTTTATCAACATGACACGAGTGTATATGTGGATAACTCTGTGGATATTGTGGGTAATTGATGTGAATGTCGTGGTTTTATGACACGGATGTCATATAATAAATAAATAAAATGCAAGATTACTTTCATTTTGGTGTGAAAAGTAACCTTGCATTTTTGCGTTTTTAGGATAGTTTAGAAGGGGATTATACAAAAAAAGAACTGAAAAACGAAAAAATAAAGTCGTTTCATATCATCAAAGTGATAGAAAACGACTTTGGAATAAGCAAAAACAACGGAAAACGGGCAACATTTGGTACCTACAGGGTATTTAGGAAGGGTTCGAATAATAATCCTTCTTTTTCCGGAATTTGCAATTTTTCGCTCTCTGCAATGCATAAAGCGATAAAATCGGAAGCTTTTTTCACCGAATCTGTAAAACTTCTGTGGTGTAACGCATCCGCAATCAGGATAGAAGCAAACAAATCACCGGTACCGTGTTTGGATGGGCCGGCGGTGGGAGTGATGCAGGTGCTGATTTCTCCCTTCTCGTATATATAGGTAACATAGTGTTTATCCTTTTCGATTCCGGTCATGGCAATTTTACCGGGACAAAGATTTGCAAGAGACAGGAGCAGTTCGCAGAATTCTTCTTCGGTCCAGTTTTCTTTATAAGGAGTGTCTGTCAGCAGGCAGCTTTCGGTCAGATTGGGAGTAAGAATATCGGCATATGATGCCAAGTGCTTTAAGGATTCGACAATCTTACCATCCACAGAGGAATACAATCTGCCGTGATCCCCCATCACAGGGTCCAACAAAAATACCTCCGGCTTGAAATAAGATAGGAAGTTTTCTGCCACATTGATTTGGTCTGTGTGATTCAAAAAGCCGCAGTAAAGTCCGTCGAAGCTGGCAGAATTTCGTTTCCAGGCATCGATGTACGCTTGCATGTGAGGCGTGCAATCCTGCTTCTCCACATGGGAAAATCCTAAGTGGTTTGAAAGGACACAGGTGGGTACGGGGCACACCGTCACTCCCATAGCACTAATCACAGGCAGGGCAATGGTGGTAGAACATTTGCCGTAGCCGGCAAAGGATTGAAACATGGCCAATCTGGGCGGTATATTTGTCATACTATTTGAATTTCTAATACTTGTATCAATCATAAAATCTCCAATAGTATCTACACACTGTTAGTAGCATGCAGGTATTTACAATCTCGTAAATAAGCCGGATTTTTTCAATGCCGGACGCAATGCCAGGTAAATAGTAGAAGCGGCAACCACGGCAACTACGGCATTTACGCTGGTGGTCAAAGCGCCGATTTTGGCTAATGCCTTGGAAATATCCTGGGGTACACCAAGAATGTAGGTTTTGTAGAAATAGCCCACAATAGGATCGGCGACGATATTGAACGCCATGCCGGTAGCGCAGGAGACAATGGTTCCTAGGGTTATGTATTTGATACTGTGCTCGTGGCTAATCTTAAATACCTTATGACCCATTAGTCCCACAATCAATCCAATGCACATCTTAAGTAGAAAGGTTTTTGGTGCGCTGGTGACATACCCGCTGGTCAAATCTGCAAGCGTCATACCTACAGCACCGGCCAGACCACCCCATTTTCCGCCAAGCAACAGAGCTGCTAAAACGCAGAATACGTTGCCAAAGTGGAAGGCGGTTTTTTCGGGTCCTACCGGAATATCAATCTTTAAAAAGGCAAAGCCAATGTAGCATAGTGCAGCCAGAAGTCCTGCCTGTGCTAACTTTCTTTTTGTATCACCCATATTTTTCATAATTATATCAACTCCTTATGTAAAAAATTACTGTTGAGATTAAGTATAATCCGCAAGTGGCACGATTAAAAGAACCAAATCAAACAATTTTAGGCATACCAGTTTGGATGCGTGTGATATATCTTGTATATGACATTCTTTATCAGTTGGAAAAACTTATACAAAAGTATATAATGTAAGCAATTGTATAGTGTGTGGAGGATTTTATATGGAAAGGAAGGATTATAGATTATTTATTTCGTTATTTTTATGGATGCTGATTCCATCTCTTTATAATGTTGTAAGAATGGAAATTATAAGCCTTAATCAAGTTGATATTAACATTTTAGGGCAAATGGAATGGTTTGATTTGATTGACGAAATATTGGTGACCACTTTGACGGTTCCCTTATTTTCTCTATTGAAACCCAATATAACATCTAAAGAAAAAAACGGGGTGGCTTTTATTATATCTTTTAGCATCTATACATTATTTGCATCCATCATTCATACATATGTTTCTAACATTTCAGAATTCATGAATGCAGAATTTGCTTCAGAGTATTTGAGATTACAGACCATTTCGTTGTTAATCGGTTTTATAAGCACCTTCTGTATGATGCTATTAACTTTGAATAATGATTTTAAAATGGTTGCCGTAATAACCATAGTTAGATTAGCAACTCTTAGTATTTTGGATTTTATATTTATGGATGCTTTTTTAGAATTAGGGGCTTCCTATTCGGAAATCGTTGCAAATGTATTCGTTGGCATTATTTCGTTTACAGTTGTTTGTGTTAGAAGGTACATTGGCTTTGGAAAAGTGGAAGTACATTGGGTAAAGGACTATTTTCGTATTGGTTTATTTGCGGGGCTACAAATCTTTTTAGACAACTTTATTTATGCTGTTATGATATGCAAGATGGTGAATGCTGTTTCGGAATCAGGCAATTATTGGATTGCCAACAATTTTATATGGGGCTGGCTACTGCTCCCTGTTATAGTCATAACAGAAATAATCAAAAAGAATGAGTTGGGGTGTTTAAATCATAGTAATACGTGGAAATATGGATTGTTAGTATGCGTGCTCTGGGCAATCAGTGTTCCTTTCTGGAGATGGTTTGTTACGTATGTCATGTTTTCGGATGCGAATACAATTTTATCTATTTTATATCCGTTGGTTCCCTTTTATGTTACATATATAGTTTCAAGCTTTATAGATGGTTGGTTCATTTCTAAGGGAAAAACAATTTACAACACGATCAACTCATTATTAGTTAATATAGTGTATTACGGAATGGCATTCATTCTTTTTAACAAGGGATTATTTGAACTAAACATTGTGTTTATTATCTTGCTCTTTGGATGTGGAAACGTAATCCATATGTTAATATCTAT
>CAJGCP010000018.1 GCA_904501885.1 uncultured Acetatifactor sp.
ATTGTATTCCTGTATGACGAGAATCTCCATGGACCCGGCAAACCCTTGGAGGATGTATTTGAGGCAGGCGTGAAATGTTCTACCAAGACCATGTATCCTGACTGGTTAAGTCTTACCGGAAAAGGCTATGTTGCGAGCATGTACAAGCAGTATGGAAGAATCATATCACCTATGGGCTGCCGTGCATTCCTTTCTCCTTGGTATGAGAGAGGCGGTATGCATCCTGCAGATGATCAGGATTTGCCTGTATTTGTCGGCCGTTTCAACATCGGAGCTGTATCCCTGCACTTGCCTATGATTCTTGCAAAGGCAAGAAAAGAAAGCAGAGATTTCTATGAAGTGCTGGATTACTATTTGAATTTGATCCGTCAGCTCCATATCAGAACCTATGCATATTTAGGGGAAATGCGTGCATCCACCAATCCTTTGGCATATTGCGAAGGCGGTTTCCTGGGTGGTAATTTGAAATTGACCGATAAGATTAAGCCTCTTTTGAAAGCTGCAACAGCAAGCTTTGGTATCACTGCATTGAATGAGTTGCAGGAGTTGTACAACGGCAAGTCATTGGTAGAAGACGGACAATTTGCAGTAGAGGTATTAGAGTATATCAATAATCGTATTGCCGAATTCAAAGAAGAAGATGGCAATCTGTACGCAATGTATGGTACTCCCGCAGAGAACCTCTGTGGACTTCAAGTAAAACAGTTTCGTAAAAAATACGGCATTATTGAGGGCGTATCTGACAGAGAGTATGTAAGCAACAGTTTCCACTGTCATGTGTCAGAGGATATTACACCTATCCAGAAGCAGGATTTGGAAAATCGTTTCTGGGATTTGATGAATGGCGGTAAGATTCAATATGTAAAATACCCCATCGATTACAATATTGAAGCAGTGAAGACGTTGATTCACCGTGCGATGGATATGGGCTTCTATGAGGGAGTCAATATGTCTTTGGCATATTGTGATGATTGCGGCCACCAGGAATTAGAGATGGATGTTTGCCCTAAATGTGGCAGCAAAAATTTGACCAAGATTGATCGTATGAACGGCTATCTTTCTTATTCCCGTGTGCATGGCGATACCAGATTAAACGATGCAAAGATGGCAGAAATCGCAGAAAGGAAAAGTATGTAAATCATGAGATATCATAATATTACTAAGGATGACATGCTCAACGGCGATGGACTGCGGGTCGTTCTTTGGGTGGCAGGTTGCAATCATTGTTGCAAGGGCTGCCAGAATCCTATCACATGGGATCCTGACGGTGGACTTCTTTTTGATGAAAATGCAAAGCAGGAAATCTTTGACCAATTAGATAAATCTTATATTTCCGGCATCACTTTTTCCGGTGGTGACCCTCTTCATCCGGCAAATCGGTTAGAAGTGAGAGAGTTGATGGCAGAAATTAAGGAAAAATATCCGGAGAAAACAATTTGGCTTTACACCGGAGATAAATGGGATAATATTTTGTATTATTCTATGATGAAATATGTGGATGTTGTGGTGGACGGAGAGTTTATCCTGGAGGAACGGGATGTGAAACTGCTTTGGAAAGGCAGTAAAAACCAGAGAGTAATAGACGTAAAACGTACTCTTGCACAACCCGATCCCCTTACACCGGTATTACATGCAAGAGATTATGAACAGGTATATGTACATACAGACAAGCCCGATAATATGTGTTCCTGTTGCGATTAGTGGAGAAACGGCATGAAGAGAGTTGCACAATTTTTTAAAGTAAGTGAAAAGGCATTTTGTGATGCTATAAAAGATGATTTTCCCGAATATTCTGATGCGGATGTATTGGATATGTACCAATCCCTGATGCTCCCCAAAAGAGCTACAAAAGGAAGTGCAGGGTATGATTTTTATGCTCCCTTTTCCTTTTCTTTGGCACCCGGAACCACGATTAAAATTCCTACCGGAATCCGTTGTAAAATGGATGAAGATTGGGTGCTTAAGATTTATCCCAGAAGCGGACTCGGATTCAAATTTCGACTGCAATTGAATAATACCGTTGGAATTATTGACAGTGATTATTATAACTCTGACAATGAAGGTCATATTTTTATTAAATTGACCAATGATTCAAATGAGGGTAAAACTGTGGATGTGGCACAGGGCACCGGATTTGCACAGGGGATTTTCCTTGAGTACGGCATCACAGTGGATGACGATGCTGACGGCGAGCGTAATGGCGGCTTCGGTAGCACCACCAAATAATAATAAAGCGAGGATATGTATGTTTAAGATTACTACTGATAGTACAGCGGATTTATCTTTAGAATATCTAAAAGAACAGGGCATTGATTGTATGGCCGTTCCCTACATCATTGATGATGTAACATATGGGGAAGGCAATCAGCTGGATTGGAAAGAGTTTTATCGCTTGATGAGAGAAGAGGAGAAGATGCCCACCACTTCTCAAATTAATCCTGCAGATGCAAAAGAATATTTTGAAAAGTATATCCGGGACAGTAAAGAAATTCTTCACATTGCATTTACCTCCGGTATGAGTGGCACTTACAATAGTGCACGTATGGCGGCAGAAGAAGTGATGGAAGAACATCCCGATGTGAAGATTATTGTTTTAGATTCTTTGTGCGCTTCCATGGGAGAGGGCTTGCTGGTGCATAAAGCAGTGAAAATGCGTGATGCAGGCAAAAGTTTAGAAGAAACAGCACAGTGGTTGCAGGACCATGTCTTGAATTTGGCACATCTTGTGACGGTAGATGATTTGTTTCATCTCTGCAGAGGCGGTCGCGTCAGCAAGACCAGCGCCATTGTCGGTAGCATGGTTGGCATCAAACCCATGATCCATGTAAATGATGAAGGTAAGTTAATCGTAGTGAATAAAGTTCGTGGTCGAAAGAAATCCATTGCCACTTTGGTACAGATGATGGAAGCTCAGATGGGCTCATGGGTGCAGGAGAATAAAGAAGATTATGTTTTCATTAGCCATGGTGACTGTCTGGAAGATGCGCAATTATTGCAGCAGATGATTCAGGAGAAGTTTGGATTTGAAAACTTCATGATTAATAACATTGGTCCTACCATTGGATCTCATTCAGGTTGTGGTACTTTGGCACTGTTCTTTATGGGTGAGAATCGATAACATAAGATAGCATTAAAAACCTCTAAATTGTTTTTAGAAGACAGTTTAGAGGTTTTTTGTTCACAAGTACTACATAATGCTCAGAGAGAATAGTTCTTAATTTCTTTACATATGGATGGTGCCAATATCAGAACACAAATTAGGTTTGGAATTGACATAAGACCATTTGCTATATCTGCAAGGTTCCATATTGTTTCTAGAGAAAACGTACATCCAACAAATGTAATGAGTCCATAAACAAATCGATAAATAATATTGTATTTTGTTTTGCCTTTCATAAGAAATTCAAATGCCCGTTCCCCTTGGTAAGCCCAACCGATGATTGTTGCAAAGGCGAATAAAGCGATACAGATGCTGATGGTGAATTTCCCGATGTTTCCCAAGGCGTTTTCGAAAATTGTTAGGGTGAGCGACATATCATTTTCTTTTGTTCCAATTTCGGATGAGCACATGATACCGGAACATACAAATGCTAAGCCTGTGCATGTGCAGACAACTGCAGTGTCAAGAAAAACACTGGTCATACTGATATACCCCTGTTTTATGTAATCTTCCGTATCGGCAGTGGCTGCCGTGATACCCGCAGCGCCCAAGCCGGCTTCGTGAGAAAATACACCCCTTGAAACACCCCATCTTAGAGATTGGAAGAAACTTACCGTAACAGTGCCGAAGATACCTCCACTGACGGAACGCGGAGAAAAAGCGGAGAGGAATATTGTGAGGAGTGCCTGGGGAAGGTTTTTGTAATTACATGCTATGACAATAAAGGTAGAAAGCAAGTATAGACCACCTACAAAAGGAATTAGGATTTTGGTCACATTACCAATTGCAGAAACACCGCCCAATACTACAAGGATAGTAAGGATACATACGATGAGCCCTGTCAATTCCCGCTTTATTCCAAGAGAATAGTATAAAGCGTTGGAAATAGCATTTGACTGTGTCATATTACCCATTCCAAAAGAAGCAAAGACAGCAAATACTGCAAATATAGTGCCCAGAATGGTCCCCAGTGTTTTGTTCTTTAGGGCGCGCCAGCAAGTGTACATGGGACCACCGGCCACATGGCCCAAATCATTGGATGAACGATATTTTACGGAGAGAGTACTTTCTACTAACTTTGTTGACAGTGCCATGAGAGAAGTGATAATCATCCAAAACAGGGCTCCGGGACCGCCAATACGCATGGCGCTGACCACACCTAATATGTTGCCGATTCCTAAGGTGATTGCCAATTCCGTCATCAAAGAAGCAAAGGAAGACAGTTTACCCGCTTCCTTTGCCTTGGTTTCCGGGGCGAATGCTAACCGGAAAGCATGTTTTAAATTTTTTAAAGGGAGGGAGTCCAGACGGAACATAAGATAGATACTTGAGAATATCAGTAATATCAGCAGCGGTGGACCCCATACAAAATCATCTATTTTTCTGACGATACTATCTATATTCATAAATTATGATTTCCTTTTTGAAGGAAACTTCTTTTATTTCAAGTATATGTCAGCATTTTTCGTTCATGTCAAAGCCGGGATTGAAGGCATAGAAATTCTTCGCATTGAGACGGTCTTGGGTCATACGCAGTGCTTCTCCAAATCGCTGATAGTGCACAATTTCTCTGGCGCGTAAAAATTTAATAGGTTCGCATACATCCGGGTCTTTGATCAGTCGTAAGATGTTATCGTAGGTGGACCTTGCTTTTTGCTCTGCAGCCATATCTTCGTGAAGATCTGTGATAATATCCCCCTTTACCTGGAATTCACATGCATTAAAAGGAACACCGCCGGCAGCCTGAGGCCATACACCAACGGTATGATCCACATAATAATTTGCCAGGCCACTGCGTTCGATTTCTTCCATGGACAGATTCCGGGTCAGCTGATGAACGATGGTGGCCACCATCTCGAGATGCGCAAGCTCCTCCGTGCCAATGTCTGTAAGGACGCCTGCCACTTCGCGGTAAGGGATGGAGTATCTTTGGGAAAGATATCGCATACTTGCACCCATTTCACCGTCAGGACCGCCATATTGGGAGATGATTACCTGCGCCAGTTTTGCATTTGGCTCTTTAATGTTTACAGGAAATTGCAATCTTTTTTCATAATTCCACATATCAACATACTCCTTCCCATGGATTGGGCGCCATGCCCCAAGTCCATTCTTTGTCGCAATCCACATAATCTAAGGTCAAAGGATAATATTTCTGGGAGAATTCCTTCATCAACTGCTGTTTAATATTGTTATAATGCCGATAGTATTCCAGCGCTTTACAATCTTCGGGATGGGTATCCAGGAAGAGGGTCAGCTCAACAATGATAAAGCTGACAATTCCAATGTCCTTTAAAAGTCTTTGTTTTTGATTCATGATACGCATCTCCTTCCAACAAAAGGTTTGTTTAATTCCTGAAATATTGTGCCGTAGGAGTACGCTTTTTCTAAGTCTTCGTATATTTTACCGAATTCCTGCCAGGGGACATATGCCATGGCAATGGGATACTGGTCAATATTTTTTCCGACCATGCTATATTTGGTTTTGTCTTCCATAGGATTTTCCTCTCAAAATGTCTTTTGATATAGGTTATGAACAATGCAAATAAATGTTAAAAAATACAGAAAAATCAATTGAGAAATGTACCCCGTTGTGGTATGATTTTAGATGTATATTTATGCGCAAAAATGGGAGGAATTTTATGCGTCGAGTGTTGGATTTGTTTCTCAAATATATTGCCATTGATTCTAAATCAGATGAGAATTCATTGAGCCATCCAAGTACTGCCGGACAGACGGATGTGGCAGCACTTCTTCTGACACAACTGGGGGAATTTGGTGCCCGGGAAATCACCTATGACGCAGAGCACTGCTATGTCTATGCAAGCATCCCCGCCACACCGGGTTATGAAGATGCAGCCGTGCTTGGGCTCATTGCTCATATGGATACCTCCCCTGCAGTGAGCGGGAAAGATGTGAAGGCGCAAATTGTATCAAACTATGATGGCAAGGATGTGCTTTTGAATCCTGCCTTGGATATTGTATTTCCGGTGCAGGAATTTCCTGAAATTCTCCAACTGAAAGGACAGGATATTGTGTTTACCGATGGCACCACTTTACTTGGCGCAGATGACAAGGCGGGTGTGGCCGAGATTATGACGTTGGTGGCTTATTTGAACGAGCATCCTGAAATTCCCCATGGCAAGATTCGGGTGGCATTTACTCCGGATGAGGAGATCGGAGCAGGAGCAGACTTCTTTGACGTGAAACATTTTGGTGCAGATTTTGCCTATACGGTAGATGGCGGCGCCTTAGGAGAAATTGAACATGAAACCTTCAATGCGGCATCCGGCAGATTGCTGGTAAAAGGACGTAGTGTGCATCCCGGAAGCGCCAAGGATAAAATGATCAATGCCATTTTAGTGGGAATGGAATTCCATGATTTGCTGCCTGTGGAACAGAATCCCATGTATACAGAAGGGTACGAAGGATTTTTCCATTTAGATAAGTTGGAGGGGGACGTGGAATCTGCCACTCTGGAGTACATCATTCGTGATCATGACAGGCAGAAATTTGAAGAAAAAAAGGCATTGTTTTTGAAATGTGCTGAGTTTATAAATTGCAAATATGGCGCAAATATTGCAGAAGCGAAAGTGGAAGATTCTTACTATAACATGAAGGAAGCCATTGCGCCTCATTTCCACCTTGTAGAAAACGCTTGCAAAGTTATGGAAGCGTTGGATATTACCCCTCATATCCTCCCCGTCAGAGGTGGTACCGATGGTGCAAGACTTTCCTATATGGGATTACCTTGCCCGAATCTATGTACCGGTGGAGCGAATTTCCACAGTCGCTTTGAGTACATCAGCATACAGTCTATGGAGAAAACGGTAGAGATTTTATTAGGACTTGTGAAAACATACAGTACATTTTCAAAATAGGGAAAAGAGGCATATTTTGGGAGAAGTAAAATCAAGGCAAAATACAGAGGAACTTTCCAGACAGTTCTCATATATAGAGAAGGCCAAAGGATATGTAGAAGAAGTATCCAGGCAATTGAACCGCAAACCCACCTGCTGTGTCACGACTTTTGGTTGTCAAATGAATGCTCGAGATTCAGAAAAATTAGTGGGTATCTTAGAGGCCGTGGGCTATGAGATGATTGAAAGCGAAAACGCGGATTTTGTCATCTTCAACACCTGTACTGTGCGGGACAACGCAAATCAAAGGGTCTACGGAAGATTGGGAGAGTTAAACGGGCATAAAAGACACAATCCCCATATGAAGATTGCACTTTGCGGATGCATGATGCAGGAACCTACGGTTATTGAAAAGATTCAGAAAAGTTATCCTTTTGTTAACCTGATCTTTGGAACCCACAATATTTTTAAATTTGCAGAATTGCTATGCACCATGTTTGAAAACGATAGAATGACTGTGGATATTTGGCAGGATACAGAAACCATTGTGGAGGATTTACCCAAGCGGCGTAAATATCCCTTTAAATCCGGAATTAACATTATGTTCGGCTGTAATAATTTTTGCAGTTATTGCATCGTGCCTTATGTAAGAGGCCGGGAGCGAAGCCGTCACCCGGAAGAGATTATCCGTGAAATCAAAAATTTGGTGGCAGACGGTGTGGTAGAGATTATGTTGCTGGGGCAAAATGTGAATTCCTATGGTAAGAACCTGGAAGAACCGATTTCCTTTGCTAAACTTCTCAAAGAAATAGAACAGATTGAGGGACTTCAAAGGATTCGTTTTATGACTTCTCATCCCAAGGATTTGTCCGATGAGTTGATTGAAGTGATGCAGCAATCCAAAAAGATTTGCAGACATTTGCATTTGCCTTTGCAGTCCGGTTCCACGAAGATTTTGGAAAAGATGAATCGTCGATACACTAAGGAACAATATTTGGCCTTGGTGAACAAAATTCGAACCCGGATTCCGGATATGGCGATTACCACCGATATCATTGTTGGATTTCCCGGTGAGACACCCGAAGATCTGGAAGAAACCATTGATGTGGTTCGACAAGTGAAATATGATAATGCCTTCACCTTCATCTATTCAAAACGGACAGGTACACCTGCGGCTTCCATGGAGCAGGTGCCACAAGAGCAAGTGAAGGACGGGTTTGATAGATTGCTGAAAGCGGTACAGGAATGCGCCAGAGAACAGGTTGCCAAATACCGGGGAAGCGTTATGGAAGCATTGATAGAAGAGGTCAATGAAAATAATCCCTCCTTAGTGACAGGAAGATTATCAAATAATACGATTGTGCATTTGCCCGGCACGGCAGATATGATAGGACAAATTTGCCAAGTGTCTCTTGACGAGTGTTGTGGATTTTATTACATGGGACATGCGGTAGAGAAGTAGGAGAAAAACTGTGATAGATAAGATTGCGGTGGAAGATTTGACACCAATGATGCAACAGTACATGGAGACCAAGAAACAGTATGCGGATTGTATTCTGTTTTATCGCCTTGGTGATTTTTATGAAATGTTTTTTGAGGATGCACTAACGGCATCAAAAGAATTGGAAATTACACTTACGGGAAAAGCATGCGGCCTAGAGGAGCGTGCGCCTATGTGTGGTATTCCTTACCATGCTGCAGAGGGGTATCTTACCAAACTTGTGAGCAGAGGATATAAAGTGGCAATCTGTGAGCAGGTAGAGGACCCTAAGGCAGCTAAGGGCCTGGTGAAAAGAGAGGTGGTCCGTATTGTCACTCCCGGAACCAATCTCAATATGCAGTCCCTGGAGGAAACCAGAAATAATTATATTCTGTCCATCGCTTATACCACAAACAGTATCGGTTTGTCCATCGCAGATGTGACCACAGGAGATTATTACCTTACGGAAGTGGAAGATTTGCGTAAACTGAAGGATGAGATTATCAAATATGATCCCAGTGAAGTGATTTGTAACGAGGCATTTTTAGTAAGCGGGTATGATATTACGGAAATGCGTGAGAGATACCGTGTTTCTGTAAATGCGTTAGAGCCTCACTATTTCGATGATGATGGATGTAAAAGAGCGCTTCTCCGCCATTTTAAGGTCAATACCCTGATTGGATTAGGGATAGAAGATTTTCCTGTGGGATTGGTGGCGGCCGGTGCCTTGTTGCAATATTTGTATGAGACACAAAAGACACAATTAACCCATTTCACCCATATTTATCCTTATTTGACCAGTAAATATATGCTTTTAGATAGCTCTACCAGAAGGAATTTGGAATTGACAGAGACCTTACGGGAAAAGCAAAAGCGTGGCTCCCTTTTGTGGGTTCTTGATAAGACGAAGACAGCTATGGGCGGAAGATTACTCCGCTCAATGTTAGAACAGCCTTTGGTGGATATAAATGAGATGGAATCCCGTTTAGATGCGGTGGAAGAACTTTGTAGAGACAGTGTTTCACGAGATGAAATACGGGAATATTTAAATTCCATTTATGACTTGGAGCGACTGCTCAGCAAGGTAACCTATAAAACTGCAAATCCAAGGGATTTGATTGCATTTCGCAATTCTTTGGAGATGTTGCCTGCAATTAAAATGGTGTTGACCGGTTTCGAAAAAACCGAATTGAATTCTATTCTGGATGGAATAGATGACTTGCAGGATATATATGGGTTACTTATAGCATCCATCCAGGAAGAGCCCCCCATTACAATCCGTGAGGGTGGCATGATCAAAGAAGGCTTCGATCCAACGGTTGATAGTTTGCGGGCAGCCAAACGGGACGGAAAAGAGTGGTTGGCTCAGCTGGAGGAAGAGGATCGGGAAAGAACCGGTATTAAGAACCTGAAAATTAAGTATAACAAGGTGTTTGGTTACTATTTCGAGGTGACCAATTCCTATCAGGAATTAGTTCCGGAAGATTATATCCGTAAACAGACCTTGGCAAATGCGGAAAGATATACCACGCCAAAGCTAAAAGAGTTGGAGGATACGATTCTCAATGCAGAAGACAAATTGACCGGGCTGGAGTACGATTTGTTCTGCAAAATCCGTGATTCCATTGCCATGGAAATTGAACGCATCCAAACCACGGCTAAGGCTTTGGCGAGATTGGATGTATATGCTTCTCTTTCCTTGGTGTCGGAACGCAATCATTTTGTTCGCCCGAAACTAAATAATAAGGGAATCATTGACATAAAGGATGGCCGACATCCTGTGGTGGAACAGATGATCAGCAATGATATGTTCATTTCCAATGACACATATTTGGACAATGGAAGCCATTGTATCAGTGTTATTACAGGTCCTAACATGGCCGGAAAATCCACCTACATGCGCCAAACTGCATTGATTGTGTTGATGGCACAGGCCGGATGCTTCGTTCCTGCCAAGAAAGCCAATATCGGTATTGTAGATCGTATCTTTACGAGAGTGGGAGCCAGCGATGATTTGGCCAGTGGCCAGTCCACATTTATGGTGGAGATGAATGAAGTGGCAAATATTTTGAGAAATGCCACTGCAGACAGTTTGCTGATTCTGGATGAAATTGGGCGGGGTACCTCTACCTTTGATGGATTGAGCATTGCCTGGGCTGTGATTGAGCATATCAGCAACCGCAAACTTTTGGGGGCAAAGACCTTGTTCGCAACCCACTACCATGAGTTGACAGAATTGGAAGGCAAAATGAACAATGTCAATAATTATTGTATTGCCGTCAAGGAAAGTGGCGATGACATTGTATTTTTGCGTAAGATTGTAAGAGGTGGTGCCGACCGTAGTTATGGTATTCAAGTGGCCAAACTTGCCGGAGTACCGGATATGGTTATTGCCAGAGCAAAAGAGATTGCCAATCAGCTTTCAGACAACGATATCATTGAAAAAATACAGGATATTTCTATTGATTTGAAGGATGATGGAAAGTCAAAGAAGACGGCCAGGTTGGACGATGTTGATATGGCTCAACTGTCCCTGTTTGCTGCCGTGAAGGATGAGGATATTTTAGAAGAATTAAAAAATATGGATTTGAATGCATTATCCCCAATAGATGCATTAAATGAGTTGTACAGGTTACAGAACAAACTGAAGAATCGTTGGTAGGAAGGATTTTATGGCCAAGATACATCTTTTGGATTCAGAAACAATTGATAAAATTGCTGCAGGCGAGGTGGTGGAAAGACCTGCCAGTGTGGTGAAAGAGTTGGTGGAAAATGCCATTGACGCCCAAGCTACGTCCATTACCGTTGAAATCAAAGAGGGCGGGATTGAGTTTATCCGTATCACTGATAACGGCTGCGGTATGGAGCGGGATCAGATCCGCAATGCATTTCTGCGTCACGCAACAAGTAAAATAAGCGATGCGCAGGATTTGATGCGTATTTCCAGCTTAGGATTCCGCGGAGAGGCATTGTCCAGTATTGCCGCAGTGAGTAAGGTGGAACTGATATCTAAGACAGTGGACACATTGACCGGTACAAGGATATATTTGGAAGGCGGCAAGGAAATCAGTTTTGAGGAAGTGGGGGCACCGGAGGGTACTACATTTATCGTAAAAAACTTATTTTACAATACCCCTGTCAGGAGAAAGTTTTTAAAAACTGCTGCCACAGAAACAAGTTATATCTCTGAACTGATGGAACATCTTGCCCTGTCCCGGCCCGATATTTCGTTTCAATTGATTGTTGGAAATCAAACCAAGTTTTACACCTCCGGCAACGGCGACTTAAAAGAGGTTATCTATCGGATTTACGGCAAGGAAATGGCATCCAATTTGCTTCCTATTCAGGTGGAAAATGAGGGAATCCGGGTGGAAGGATACTTGGGAAAGCCCCTGTTAGTTCGGGCCAACAGAAATTTTGAAATTTATTTCTTGAATGGAAGATATGTACAGAGTACATTGCTGTCAAATGCCATCGAAGAAGGATATAAAGAGTATTTGATGCAGCATAAATTTCCTGTTTGCTTTTTGCACATTTCTATGGAAGCGTCCTCGGTAGATGTGAATGTGCATCCTACGAAAATGGATGTCCGTTTCTCGGATAACTTTAAGGTATCAGAAATAATGAGCGGATGTATAAGAAGTACGCTGGCTGTTGCGGAAATGATACCTCAAGTGTCATTGGAGGAAGAAAAAGAAAAGCAACAAAACTTTTCCCATGCGCCTGAACCTTTTGAACTGCAAAGAAAAGATGTTTTTCGCATGATGGAAGACACGGGATATTCCACAGAAAAGATGGAAAAACAGAACTTTATAAAATCTCCTGTTTGGAACCGTGTGCTTCAAAAGGAGGATCAGCCCCAGGCAAGCCATTTGCCGGGAACAGAGGTTTCGGCAGTGGAAGAGGATGGATTTTTCACAGAAACACTGGAAGGCAAGGAGGAAACGAAATCTGTCAATACCACAGAAGCGCAAAAGATAATATTACAGGAATCTTCCTTGACAACACCTGTTGAAGTTACACAGTTAGAATTGTTTGAAGAAAAAATACTGACACAAGCAAATCGAAATCGTGTGAGAATCATCGGTCAGGTGTTTGCCACCTACTGGTTAGCAGAGTATAAGAATGAATTGTTGATGATAGATCAACATGCGGCCCATGAGAAGGTATACTATGAACGCCTGATGAAGCGTTTTAGAGAAAATACCATCCAGTCCCAGCAAATTTTTCCGCCGGTTATCGTGCCACTGGGTGCAAAAGAAGAAGCGGTTTTGAAGGAATATGAACCACAGTTTGCTGAGTTTGGGTTCGAGTATGAGGCTTTTGGAGGGGCAGAATACGCGCTACGTGCCATTCCTTCCGACTTGTACGGATGTAATGCGGGGGATATGTTTTTAGAACTTTTGAGCGAGCTTTCTGCAAAGGGCACCACAGGAGCATTGCGGGGGATTGAAGAAAAAATAGCGTCCATGGCCTGCAAAAGTGCAGTCAAGGGAAATCATAGAATGTCAGAGGAAGAAGCGAATGTACTGATAGATGAACTTATGACTCTTGATAATCCATACCATTGTCCCCACGGTAGACCCACCATTATATCCATGTCTCAGACGGAACTTGAGAAGAAATTCAAACGAATTGTGAATTAGTCAACAGGAAGTAATAGAATGAACGATTCCACATTGCAAAAACCAATGATTATATTGACAGGCCCCACAGCTGTAGGGAAGACGGAACTTTCTATTTTGCTGGCAAAAGCGGTGAATGGAGAGATTATTTCTGCGGATTCCATGCAGGTGTATCGGCATATGGACATTGGGTCGGCAAAGATTACAAGAGAAGAAATGCAGGGGATTCCCCACCATATGATTGACGTGTTGGATCCCTGGGACCCGTTTAATGTGGTGATTTTCCAGAAGATGTGTCGGGATTGCCTTGCGGATATCTATTCTAGAAATAAAATTCCCATCGTTACGGGGGGGACAGGGTTTTATATTCAGGCATTGATGAAGGATATTGATTTCACTGAAAATGAGGATGATTCTTCTATCCGGGAAGAATATGAAACATTGGCTGCACAGAAGGGAGCGGAGTATATCCATAAACTACTAAAGGAAGTAGACCCCATATCTGCAGAGACCATCCATGCAAACAATCAGAAAAAAGTGATTCGTGCGTTGGAATTCTATCGCATGACCGGTGAAAAAATATCCGACCATAATCGTCGGGAAAGGAACAAGGACAATGCATATCAATCCTGCTATTTTGTGCTGAATGATGACAGAGAAAAACTGTATAAAAAGATAGAAGAGCGGATTGAGCATATGTTGCAACAAGGCCTTATTGAGGAAGTGCGCAAACTAAAGGAAATGGGCTGTGACAGGTCCCTGATTTCCATGCAGGGGCTGGGATACAAAGAGATCCTTGCTTATTTGGAGGGGGAAATTTCCTTGGAAGAAGCAGTTTACATATTGAAAAGAGATACCAGACATTTTGCCAAGCGACAACTGACCTGGTTTCGCAGGGAAAAGGATGTTATTTGGATATCCAAGCAGGATTTTGACTACGACAATCATAAAATACTACACTTTATGATGGATAAAATAAAAGAAGCAGGAATTGGAGATAGAAACTAATGCAATTTACCACAGAAGCGTTTTATCAGAAGATGGGAATTACATCTGATGTATATGCATTTTCGGAGCAGATTTTAGCGGATTTGAAACCCCGCTTCGAAAAAATTGATAGGGTGGCTGAGTACAATCAATTGAAAGTGATTCGTGCCATGCAAGAGTGTCAGGTCAGCGAGGCTTGCCTTTTGGGGACCACAGGATATGGGTACAATGATCTGGGAAGAGATACCTTAGAAGAAGTATATGCCAAAGTGTTTCACACAGAAGATGCGCTTGTACGCCCCCAGATCACCTGTGGCACCCATGCGTTGGCTCTGGCGCTAATGAGCAACCTAAGACCCGGTGATGAATTGTTATCACCTGTGGGTAAGCCATATGATACTTTAGAAGAAGTGATTGGAATCCGACCTTCTAAGGGCAGCTTGGCGGAGTATGGTGTCACCTATAAACAGGTGGATTTATTAACGGATGGCAAATTTGATTATGAAAACATTCAAAAAGCCATAGGTCCTAGCACAAAGCTTGTGACCATACAGCGATCCAAGGGATATCAAACCAGACCCACCTTTTCCGTGGAACAGATTGGAGAATTGATACGGTTTATAAAGCAGATTAAACCCGATGTTATCTGTATGGTGGACAATTGCTACGGTGAATTTGTGGAGACCATTGAGCCCACCGATGTGGGGGCAGATATGGCAGTTGGTTCCCTGATCAAAAACCCCGGTGGTGGACTTGCCCCCATTGGCGGATATATTGTAGGCAAAAAAGAGTGTGTTGAGAATGCGGCATATCGCTTGACTTCCCCTGGATTAGGAAAAGAAGTGGGAGCCAGCTTGGGGATATTAAAAGATTTCTACCAGGGACTTTTTCTTGCTCCTACCGTTACAGCATCTGCGCTGAAAGGCGCGATCTTTGCGGCCAATATATTTGAGCGTTTGGGCTTTGCTGTGGTGCCCGGAGGACAAGAGAGTAGACATGACATTATTCAGGCCATCACCTTTGGTTCGCCTGAAGGTGTGATTGCATTTTGCCGGGGAATCCAGGCGGCAGCTCCAGTGGATAGTCATGTGGTGCCTGAACCTTGGGCCATGCCCGGATATGATGCGGATGTGATTATGGCGGCCGGTGCATTTGTATCAGGCTCTTCCATAGAGTTGTCAGCAGATGGTCCCATCAAACCGCCCTTTGCAGTCTATTTCCAGGGAGGACTAACATGGCCTCATGCGAAATTTGGCATAATAAAGGCGTTGCAATATGTTGTAAATGCCGGAATTACTGAAATAAATTGTTGAAAATCTAAGAAATAAAACCTTTTATTCTTATATACAGTATTTTCTATTTGTGATATTCTGTTGAGAGAGTCATCTGTGGCTGCGTCGGAGAAGGTAGAAGGAGATGCAGCGTGCAAAAAGAAAACGTATTACAACGGGAATTGCCCTATGAAAGATTTTTGGACCATGGTCCGGAACATCTGACAGAGGCTGAACTTTTGGCGATTATTCTTCGAACGGGAACGAGGAATAAAACAGCTCTTGATTTGGCGAAGGAAGTTTTATCGCTGGCCAAATACCCCAAAGAGGGATTGTTGGGACTTCATCATGTGTCCCTGGAGGAATTACAGCAAATCCCCGGGATCGGTCAAGTGAAAGCGGTGAAATTAAAATGTTTGACCGAATTATGCGCCCGTATGAGTCGGGCAAAGGTGTCAGAGGGTATCAGTTTTACCAATTCCAGTCATGTGGCGGATTATTTTATGGAGCAACTGAGACATAAATCCACGGAAGCGGTATATTTGTTGGGGTTGGATAACAAAGGGAAGCTGATTGGAGAGAAACGGATTTCTGAAGGGTCCGTGAGAATGGCTTTGATTTCTCCCAGAGAAATATTCTTGGAGGCATTTCGGATGAATGCTGTGAATTTGATTTTAGTGCATAATCATCCCAGCGGTGACCCCCAACCCAGCATATCGGACAAGCAGTTGACAGATGCAGTCAAACAAGCCGGGGAATGGATGGATATTCCTTTGTTGGATCATGTGATTATTGGGGAACATAAGTATTACAGTTTTAAAGAAGCAGGTTTGCTTTAATAATGGAAAGGGGCTAATGAATTTGGCACATAATACATTTGGTATTGATTTTGGTACCAACAACCTGAAAATATATAATAAAAATTCGGATTCTATTCTTTTAGAAAAGAATATGATTGCATTGGAAAATAAGACCACTCTGCTTGCATACGGCGATTCCGCCTATGATATGTTTGAAAAGGCACCGGCTAATATTCAAATTTCCTATCCTGTGTCCAGTGGTGTGATTGCAGACATTAACAATATGAAGACCATCATCAAATACTTCATCACAGATATGCAACGCAGCAAATCAAAGACTGCGGACTTTCTGGTAGCCGTTCCTTCAGATGTGACGGATGTGGAAAAACGAGCATTTTTTGATGTTGTGAAAGATGCCAATGTGAAGGCAAAGAAGATCAAAGTGGTGGAGAAAGCTATTGCTGACGGCATTGGATTAGGAATTGATGTAAAGACATCCCAAGGCGTACTGGTGGTCAATGTGGGATTTGAGACAACGGAAATTTCCATTTTGTCCTTAGGGGGAATTGTGATTAGTCGTCTGATTAAAACCGGAGGCTTGAAGTTTGATGATGCAATCCGAGCAGCTATTCGTAAGGAATTTGGGCTGATTGTAGGAGGGAAGTCTGCGGAAATCTTAAAGATGGAAATTAGAGAATATGAAAAAGAAAACCGCCCTGCGATTGTCTACGGAAGGGATATTGTAACCGGATTGCCTATGGAAAAAGAAGTTCCCGTGGATTTGGTGATTGCCTCTATGGAAGATCATTTCAATACGATTGTGGACCATATTAAACTGATTTTGGAACGAACTCCTCCTGAACTGGGGGCAGATATTTATCGTCATGGTATCTATCTGACCGGTGGCGCGTCCCAGGTAAGTCACTTGGCCAACAAAATAGCCAATGGCACCAGGCTAAAGGTAAACCTTGCTGAAGACCCCATTCATAGCGTGGTAAACGGCCTTGCCAAAATTCTCAAGGATGACAAGTATAAATCTGTAACATATACAATTGAAGGAATGAGTAAATGAGTCCTATAGTAAAGAAAAAACCCGAAAAATATAAAATGCCTGCAAAGTATGTGCTGTTAATTATCACTTTTGTTTGCAGCTTGACTATGCTTATCACTTTTGGTGCAAATGTAATCAAAGGGCCAATCAACGGCGTGGTAGGAGTAACGATTGTCCCCTTTCAGGAAGGCATCAGCAGTATGGGCAGATGGATCGGAAAGAGAAGAGATGAAATTGTTCAAATTCGTACTCTTTTAGATGAAAACGCCAGACTAAAAGACCAGGTTGCCCTTTTGACAGAAGAAAACACTGTTTTGCAACAGGACAAGTATGAATTACATAAATTGCAGGCGCTATTTAAATTGGACGAACAATACAACAAATATGAAAAAGTGGGCGCGCGAATCATTGCACGGGACTCCGGGAACTGGTATGCCTCCTTTGTGATAGACAAAGGGACGAAGGATGGACTGGATGTGGATATGAATGTGATTGCCGACGGAGGTCTTGTTGGCCGCATTACGACAGTTGGCCCCAATTGGGCCAGAGTGACCTCCATTATTTCAGATGATTCCAACGTCAGTGGGATGACCCTTGCGACAGAGGACAATCTTATTGTTTCCGGTGACTTAAAAGAAATGGCAGATGGTTGTATTACGTTTACGAAACTGGTGGACAGTCAAAATAAGGTTGCAGTTGGCGACAAAATCGTGACTTCTAATATCAGTGATAAGTTTTTGCCCAATATATTAATTGGTTATATCAGTGAGATAAAGAGAGATTCTAATAACCTGACCAAATCAGGGTTGTTATTACCGGTTGTGGATTTTGAACACCTAAGCGAGGTGTTGGTGATTACCGACAAGAAGCAGACCATAGAAGCAATGGAGTAGATTATGCTTAGAAAGAGTATCGTAGCCCTATACATCTTCATATGTTTTGTATTGCAGTGCACTCTGTTTCAAAGTATTTCTTTTGCAGGCATTGTGCCCAATCTACTTTTAATTCTTACCGCTTCATTTGGTTTTATGAGGGGTGAGAAAGAAGGTATTTTTATTGGATTTATTTGTGGACTGCTGAGTGATATTTTCTTTGGTAATATGATTGGTTTCTATGCATTGATACTGACATATATTGGATTTATCAACGGAAAATTTTATCGTATTTTTTATCCGGAGGATATTAAACTGCCCTTGGCTTTAATCTTAAGCAGTGATTTGACTTATGGTATTATATGCTATATTTTGACTTTTATGTTACGAGGCAAATTTCAATTTGGATATTATCTGATACATATTATTCTGCCTGAGATGTTGTATACAATTATCGCTTCTTTGGCAGTTTATCCTGTGGCTTTGTTGTTAAATCGTTTTATAGAACGGTTGGAAGGAAAGGAAGCATACAAATTTGTTTGATGAATTAAGGGAAAAGTTAATTCGGAATTTTTTCAGCAGATTGACGGTGTTCAACTGTCTTTTTTGCGTGCTTGCCGGACTTCTCATGTACCGTTGCTTTGATTTACAGATTGTGCATGGGCAGGAGTATTTGGACAAGTTTGTACTTAGCATAGAAAAGACCCGTGATATTTCCAGTACCAGAGGAATTATTTACGACAGAAATGGGGAAGTGTTAGCTTATGATGAGTTGGCTTATTCTGTGAAGGTGGAAGATGTATTTGAGTCTGACTCCAAAAAGAATATGAAAATGAATTCAACCATCCTGAGTTTAATCCGAATGATCGAAAAGAGCGGCGACCATTGTTCCACAGATTTCAAAATATTTATCAATGAAGACGGCGATTTTGATTACACTGTGGAAGGTACGGCGCGTCTCAGATTTTTAGCTGACATCTATGGAAAGAAGACCATCCAGGAATTGGAAGAGGATCAAAAAAACATGTCGGCCACAGAAATTATGGAGCACTTAAGCAGAAATAAAGGGTCCGGTTTTTCCATCGGTGATTATCAGGTGCCTGAGGATAAGAAGACGGAATTTGTTCCCGGCAAGGGCTATAATAAGAAGGAATGGTTGCAGCTTGTTTCTATCCGATATGCCATGAGTCTGACTTCCTACAGAAAATATCTGGGAACGACTGTGGCACAGAATGTGAGTGAGCAAACGGTTGCTGTGATCATGGAAAACGAAAATGATCTCCCCGGTGTTTCTATCGTGGAAGATACCGTCAGAAAATATGTGGACAGCAAATATTTTGCTCATGTGTTAGGATATACCGGCAAAGTTTCATCTGATGAATTGTCTTCACTAAATGAAGAAATGAAGGCCAACGGCCGAGGGGACTCCGTTTATGATATGAATGACGTTGTCGGTAAAAGCGGTATAGAGTCTTATTTGGAGACTTCCCTGCAAGGCGTCAAAGGCTATGAAAAAGTGATTGTTGATGTTATGGGTAAAGTGATTTCCGTAGAGGAAAGAAGAGATCCCAAAGCAGGGCAAGATGTTTATTTGACCATTGACAAGGAACTGACCAAGGCGGTGTATCATATTTTGGAACAAAAATTGGCAGGTCTTGTTTCAGGAAAAATTATCAATCAAAAAGAAGATTTTTCGACCAGAAGTTCCGACATTAAAATTCCTATTTATGATGTATATTATACCATGTTTAACAATTCCATCATCAAGACAAAGGAATTTACAAAGCCTGATGCCGGCCCTGCTGAGCAAGCAGTATATCAAGCCCATTGCAAGTATCGTGAAGGGGTATATGAGCGCTTGCGTCAGGAGCTGAATGTAAAACGGACTCCTTATAACAGATTGTCTCAGGAATACCAGGTGTATCAGAGTAATATTGTGAGCCTGTTAAATAAGAATGGCGTGATTATTACGGAAGCAGTAAATCATGAAGATGAAACTCAAATCGCATGGGCTGTGGAAGAAGTCATTAGCTTGGCCGAATACTTAGAGTATTGTATTTCCAAGAACTGGATAGATGTGAGCAAACTGGAATTAGATCAAAAATATTCCGATTCAGCACAGATATTCCATCAGCTGACAGAATATATCATTGCTGCTATCGACAAAAATACAGAATTTCAAAAGAGATTTTATAAATATATGCTTTTGAATGATGTGATTAGCGGCAGACAGGTTTGCCAGGTGTTATGCGAGCAGAATCTTGTGGATATTCCAACAGAAGATATTGAGGGCATCTATAGTGGAAGATTATCTGCTTATCAATTTATGAAAAACAGAATTGATAATTTGGAGATTACGCCTGCTCAATTGGCACTGGATCCATGTAATGCATCGGTGGTTGTCACGGATGTTCATACAGGGGATGTTTTGGCCATCGTAACCTACCCCGGCTATGATAATAATAAGATGGCCAATTCCATTGATACGGAGTATTATGCCCAGTTGATTACGGACAAGGCCAGTCCTCAATATAATTTTGCCACCCAGTATAAGGCGGCGCCCGGATCCACCTTTAAGATGGTGACCGCAACTGCCGGCTTGATGGAAGGTGTGATCGGATTGAATCACTCTGTAAATTGTGTTGGTACTTTTACGGAAATCAAGCCTTCTCCTAAGTGTTGGAATGTATACGGACACGGTGGTGAGAATGTGACAACCGCCATTCGTGATTCATGTAACTATTATTTTTATAATTTGGGATACATGTTATCCTCCAGGAATGGCAGCTACAACGAGGTGGAAGGGTTGAATACCATTTATAAATATGCGGATTTATTCGGTCTTACAGAAAAATCCGGTATTGAAATTACAGAAACCGCTCCTGATGTTTCGAAAGAAGACCCGGTCCGTTCTTCCATTGGACAGGGTACCAACAGCTACACTACCGTTGGACTGGCAAGATACATTACTACAGTTGCAAACCAGGGTACCTGTTTTAACCTAACCTTAATCGATAAAATTACAGATGCAAAGGGAAAAGTTGTGAAGGAAAGTGAACCCAGCATCCGGAATACTGTACAATTGCCCCAAAGCTATTGGAATGCGATCTGTTTGGGCATGAGAAAAGTGGTGGAAAATAAATCTTATTTTGGCGATTTGGCAGTGAATGTTGCCGGTAAAACCGGTACTGCAGAGCAGACCAAGAATCGACCCAACCATGCGTTGTTTGTATGCTATGCTCCTTACGAGACACCGGAAATTGCCATTGCCACAAGAATTCCATTTGGATATTCTTCTGACCATGCAGCCCAGGCAACCAGAGACATCATCAAATATTATTATGGTTTGGCTGAGGAAGAAGAATTGATTACCGGTGTGGCGGATGCTCCGGATGCAGGTATTTCTAATGAAATGTAAATGAGGTTTTGATATGAGTGATTTGGTTGTGATAAAAAGTTTTCCGAATGGAATTTCTCTTCATATGGATGCCCAGGCTCCCTTTGAAGATATACTTACCCAGATTGGACAAAAGTTTCGAGATGGCGCTTCGTTTTTTGGCAATGCCAGCATGGCCCTCTCTTTTGTAGGGAGAGTGGTTTCTGCCGAGGAGACAAAGGCCGTATTAGAGCAGATACGAAACAATAGTAAACTCCACATTGTCTGTATTGTAGAGAAGGATGAAATGACAAATAAAACCTTTGTCAAGGCGCTGGGACAATTGGCGCAGAAGCAGGAACCTGTGGAAAAGAAGATGTTTTACAGATGTAATTTAGAACATTCTCAAGTTCTGGAAAGCGAAGAGAGTATTGTGATTCTTGGCGATGTACAGGAAGGCAGTTCTGTCATTAGCGATAGAAATATCTTTATTATGGGCAGTTTGTATGGATTTGCACATGCAGGTGCAAAGGGAAATACAGGCGCTTCCGTCATTGCGCTGGAAATGGCACCTGAAATTCTGAAGATAGCGGATGTAGAATATGTGAGTAAAAAACGAAAGGGCAAAACAAAAATACAACCGAAAATGGCAATGATAAGGAATAAAAAGATTGCCTTTGAAGAAATTACCAAAGAAACGCTGGATAATTTCTAATCGATTCAGTGGACGACAAATTTAAGGAGGATTTTCGGATGGAAAACGTATTTCCTGGAGAGCAGAAGCTTTCCGAAGTCATTGTCGTCACTTCAGGTAAAGGCGGGGTTGGAAAGACCACAACTTCTGCAAACATTGGTACAGGTCTTGCGCGTTTGGGGAAAAAGGTGTGTATGATTGACACCGATATTGGCCTCAGAAATTTAGATGTTGTCATGGGATTGGAGAATCGGATTGTCTACAATCTTGTGGATGTGGTGGAGGGTAACTGCCGTATTAAACAGGCCCTAATCCGGGATAGAAGACATCCCGGATTGTACTTGCTCCCTTCCGCTCAAACAAAGGATAAAAGTGCTGTGTCCCCGGAACAGATGATCAAAGTGGTGCAGCATCTCAAAGAACAGTTTGATTATATTATACTGGATTGCCCCGCAGGAATCGAACAAGGATTCCAGAACGCAATTGCCGGTGCGGATAGGGCTTTAGTTGTTACCACTCCGGAGGTTTCTGCCATACGGGATGCTGACCGCATTATTGGGTTGCTGGAAGCCAGAGGATTTAGCAGAATTGATTTGATTATCAATCGTATGCGTATTGATATGGTGCGACGGGGAGATATGATGTCGGCTCAGGATGTGGTAGATATTTTGTCTGTCCCGTTGATTGGCATTATTCCCGATGATGAAGGGGTGGTGGTTTCCACAAATCAGGGAGAGCCCTTGGTGGGAAGTCTGACCCCGGCAGGAGAAGCATATTCCAATGTGGTGGATAGAATTCTCGGCGCAGAAGTTCCATTTTTATGTACGGAACGGGGGATGTCCTTTTGGATGAAAATATCAGGGATTTTTCATAAGGCATAGAGGAGGGGTGAGATATGAGATTATTTCGAAGAAAATCATCCTGCCAGGTGGCCAAAGACAGACTGAAAATTTTGCTGATATCAGACAGGGTGAACTGTTCCCCTGAAATGATGGAACAGATAAAGGCTGATTTAACAAAAGTGATTTCCAAGTATATTTGTATTGATACCGAACATATGGAAATACAGATTCAGACAAAGGGAAATCTGCCGGGAAAGGGAGGCAGAACGCCTGTATTATATGCCAATATTCCCATTTTAGATCAGGTTGCAAGTGCGAAGTAGACGTAACGAAAGAAGATAAGGTGTCGTATGCTCAGGAATTTAAAGGTTAGAGACTATGATTTTAAGTTAATATTTTTGGTACTGGCACTTGCCGGTATTGGAGTGGTTGCCATCGCAAGCGCAGAGCCGTCTTTGCGCAACAAACAGCTAATTGGCGTGATAGCCGGCACAGTTGTGATGATAGTTGTTTCTCTGATGGATTACACCAAAATACTACAACTGTATTGGTTGATTTATGCAGGGAATATTGTATTGTTGCTTTCTGTTATTTTCTTTGGAGATGACGCAAAGGGCGCAAAACGTTGGTTGGAGATAGGTGGGCTTACCTTCCAGCCATCAGAATTAGCCAAAATTCTATTGATTTTATTCTTTGCGCAGTTTATTATTGTAAATAAAGGAAGACTCAATACACTTCCTGTCCTTGCAAGTTGTCTTGGCTTGATTGGCCTGCCTTGCTTTCTGATTTATCTACAACCTGATTTGTCTACTACCATCGTGATTGTTGTACTGTTTTGCGTGATTATGTTTGCAGGCGGCATAAGCCTGAAAATCGTATTTACACTATTAGCAGTTACCATACCTGCACTTGCGATTATTATTACCCTTGCTTTAAATCCTGAAAATAATATTCTGAAAGAGTATCAGAAAGACAGAGTTCTTGCGTTTATTAATCCGGAGGAATATGCCACTCAAGAGGCATATCAGCAATTGAATTCTTTGATGGCAATCGGATCCGGCATGCTAGATGGAAAAGGGTATCAAAACAACGAAATCACGTCAGTGAAGAATGGAAATTTTATTTCCGAGACGCAGACAGACTTTATCTTTGCAATCATTGGCGAGGAATTTGGCTTTAAGGGTTGTGCTGCTGTGATTATTCTGTGGCTTTTGGTTGTGATGGAATGTATTTCGGTGGCAAGAAAGGCGAAGGATGATGCGGGTATGTTGATCGCCACAGGCATGGGCGGCTTGATTGCATTTCAAGGATTTATTAACATTGGTGTGGCGACCTTTCTTTTGCCCAACACAGGGTTACCTTTACCCTTTGTCAGCTATGGTTTGACATCTCTTTTGAGTTTGTTTATCGGTATGGGATTTGTTTTAAATGTCAGACTACAGGCAAAAAAATAATTCACGAGGATAAAACTATGAATATTGCTTTGATTGCGGATGATTCAAAAAAGAAACTAATGCAGAATTTCTGTATCGCATATAAAAGGATACTTAGTAAAAACGAATTGTATTCAACTGGTACTACCGGTAGGTTGATTGAGGAAGTGACGAATCTGACCATTCATAAATATCTGGCAGGGCATTTGGGTGGCTGTCAGCAGTTGGGAGTTCAGATTGAACAAAATGAAATCGACCTATTGATTTATTTGAGAGATCCCCTTGCGCCGAAGCAGAACGAGACGGATTTGAATCATTTGCTTCGGTTGTGCGATATGCACAATATTCCTTTTGCTACGAATCTGGCAAGTGCAGAACTGTTGATTAAATCACTGGATAGAGGAGACCTTGATTGGCGTGAGATGTACAAATAAAGTTCGTTTTATTGGATATTTGTTGGCATGTGCACTTGTTTGTACTTCCTGTGGGACGGGGGAAATCCCCCTTTCTTACCATGAAAATACAGCTGTAAATCACCTGGGTCTGATTTCCGGTTTGACCATGGCAAAGGCAGAAGGATTTTCCGGGGATTTGTGTATTGTGTCAGAAGATATCACGGAACATGCGGATGCTTTTGAGGAAAAATCAGGTGCGGCCGGCCTGTTTGATATCAGCAATGGAGAGGCTATTTACGCAAGAAATGTTCATGAAAAAATGTATCCTGCAAGTCTGACTAAGATTATGACTGCCTTGGTTGCGTTAGAAAATGGCAGTTTAAATCAGGTGCTTACTTGCTCGAAGCCTATTTATTTTAAGGAATCAAAGGTACAAATTTGTGGTATTACTGCCGGGGACAGCATGACTTTAAATCAGGCCCTGCGTATTTTGATGCTTCATTCTGCAAATGATGCTGCAGTTTTAATTGCTGAGAATATCGGTGGAAGCGTAGAAGAATTTGTGGATATGATGAATAAAAAAGCCAAAGAAATAGGTGCCACAAACACGCATTTTGTCAATCCACACGGATTGAATCATGTGGAGCATTATACCACAGCATATGATTTGTACCTGATGTTCAATGAAGCCATCAAATATGATGTGTTTACGGAAATAATTAATATGACGTCCTATCAGACAGAGTATTATAATAAAAGTGGTGGAGTGAAGAATTTCAACAAGAGCACCACTAATTTATACCTTCGGGGAGAGCGTACAGCACCCGGTGGAGTCACTGTGGTGGGCGGGAAAACAGGTACGACGAATGCCGCCGGACATTCATTGATATTGCTGTCCAGAGATGTTTCAGGTAATCCCTATATCTCGGTTGTTTTGAGAGCTCCAAATTCGGATTCTCTTTACGGAGAAATGAAAGATTTACTTGAAGAGATTGTGAATTAGTTGTATAATGAATTTGTACTTACTATAATTACTTACGGAGGGTTCGCCAATGGTTCATTTGATTGTAGGTAAAAAAGGAAAAGGAAAGACAAAAATTCTTTTGGATAAGGTGAATAGTGAAATCAAAGAGATTTCCGGAAACATCGTTTACCTTGACAAGAGTACAAAACATATGTATGAGCTGAACAACAAAGTTCGCCTCATTGATGTGTCTGAGTGCATGATTGAAAACAGTAGTGAATTCCTGGGATTTGTAAGTGGTATTATTTCACAGGATCATGATTTGCAGCAAGTATATTTAGATAGCTTCTTAAAGGTTGCTTGTGCAGAAGAGAACGGAATTGAAGATGTGATTGCAAAGTTAGAGAAACTTGGTGAGAAGTTTAATGTTGACTTCATTTTGAGCGTTTCTATGGATGCAGATGAACTTCCCGGTGGCTTGAAGGAAAAAATCATCGTTTCTCTGTAATCAGATTAATATAATAAAGATATACATAAAAGCCTCGGAAATTACCGGGGCTTTTTATTCGGAGGCATTGTAATTTGGGCAAGAAGAACACCATTCAATTTAAAAAGCCTGCAAATATAAATATCGGTATGATTATCTTTGGTATTATCTTTCTCTATTTGGCGGTTTGCGTTGTAATTTATTTCAAGACCAGTCATATTGTACGTTATGAGGTAAAGGAAGGTTCCTTGGTAATTGATAATGTATACAATGGTGTGTGCATCAGGGATGAAGTTCCTGTGTATTCTACACACAATGGATACATTAATTATTATGCCCGAGAAGGAGAGCGGGTTGCCAAAGAAGATTTGGTCTATGTATGTGATGAGACCGGACGCTTAAATGAAGAATTGGAAAGTTTAGATAAGGGCGAGACGGTATTGACAAAAACAGAATTGATGGATTTTCGTGGTGATATAGAAGCTTTTTCTCATGGATTTTCCACCAAGTTCTATGGTTCCACATATGATTTTAAAACGACCATTCAAAATTCAGTTTTAAAATTGGCCACGGTCAACATGTTAGAAAGTATCGAAGATTTAAACCGTTTGGGTGTGAATTCTATTCAATACGTGCGTTCTCCTCAGTCCGGAATTGCAGTGTATTGGGAGGATGGATTGGAAAATCTCAAACCCGAAGAAGTGACTTCGTCGACCTTTGATAAGTCCAATTATGAGAAAAAGCGGATGATTAGCAATTCTCTTGTCTCAGAAGGAGATTTTGCTTATAAATTATCCACCAATGAGAACTGGTCTATTGTTCTCCCCATGGACCCTGTTAGGGCCGCCCAACTTTTGGAAGAAGAGTATATCAAGGTTCGTTTTATTAAAAACCAGGTGGAATGTTGGGGTAAAGTGGATGTGTTGAATAATCCGGATGGCAAAACATACTTGAGATTGTCCTTTACCAATTCTATGATTACATTTATACAAGACCGTTTCTTAGATGTGGAATTGATTGTAGAAGATGAAATCGGCTTGAAGATACCCGTGTCATCCATTGTTCAAAAGGAATTTTTCCTTTTACCTAAAAAATTTGTATTAGATGATATCAAACCTGCAGGTGAAAATGCAGCCACCACAGGTCAGGTAGAGCAGACCGGCTCCAATTCTAAACACTATATTATGAAACAGGTGTACAATGATGATGGCACTGTTCATGTAGAAGCAATTGAAATTGATGTCTATGATTATAATGCACAGACAGAAGAGTACTATGTCAATGATACCTATTTAAGCGTTGGAGATGTGCTTAACACTACGGATAGGCAATCTGTATTTACTGTAAGCAAAAGAGCGACATTGGTTGGCGTTTATAATATGAATAAAGGCTATGCTGACTTTAAACGAATTCATATTTTATATCAGAATGACGAATATGCGATTGTAAAATCAGACAGTCAGTATGGTTTGAGAGTGTATGATTACATTGTTTTGAATGCAGATAATGTAAAAGACAATCAATTTATCAATCAAAAGTGAGAGCATCTATGATTTCTGAAAATATTAAGATCATAAAGGAAAATATCCTAAATAGTGCACTTTCTGTTGGCAGGTCAAAAGAGGAAGCCTCCCTCATCGCTGTCAGCAAAACAAAGCCGGTATCCATGCTGATGGAGGCATACGAAGCAGGGATGCGAGATTTTGGTGAAAACAAAGTGCAGGAACTGATGGACAAGATGCCACAGATGCCGGAGGATGTAAGATGGCATATGATTGGACATTTACAGACCAATAAAGTGAAATATATTGTTGGCAAAGTGTCACTGATTCATAGCGTGGAGTCCATAAGATTGGCTGAAGAAATCAGCAAGTATTCCGTCAATCGCGGTGTAACATCTAAGATTTTAATTGAGGTAAACGTCTCCGGAGAAGAGAGCAAGTACGGTGTGCCATATGAATCTGCAGAAGAAATGATAGATCGTATCGCGAAATTGCCGGGCATTTTGGTGGTGGGATTGATGACAGTTGCTCCATTTACTACAAATCCCGAAGATTCCCGTATGGTTTTTCGTAAATTAAAACAATTGTCTGTTGACATAGCTGCAAAAAACATTGATAATGTAAGTATGAATGTACTCTCAATGGGTATGTCCGGTGACTATCAGGTTGCCGTGGAAGAAGGTGCCACTTATGTAAGAGTAGGCTCTGATATTTTTGGAAATCGTGTGTATCAATAATTAGTAAACCATGTAGAATGAAAGGTATGGTATTGAAATGGGTGTAATGGATAAGTTTCTCAATTACATGAAGTTAAATGGTGAAGATGAAGACGAATATCTGGATGATGACTATCTGGATGAAGATGAATTAGATACCGCACCGGTTCCCACACCGGCCATACAGGAACAGGTACCCAGAGTAAATCCGAGAGTGCAGGCAAAGAATCGCGACTATGCGCCTAATGATATTCGAATTCCCGGTCCCAAGAGAAATTTAGGTGTTACGAATATTGAGCAGGGAACCAGCAGAAGAAAGACTCTTGGCCCCGGTATGGAGGTATGCGTGATTAAGCCGAACTCTGTTGAGGAAGCGAGAGAAATTACCGAAACCCTTCTGGCAAATCGTACCGTTGTTTTAAATCTTGAGGGATTGAATGTGGAGGTTGCACAGAGAATTATTGACTTTACCAGTGGTTCCTGTTTTGCAATACGTGGAAATCTTCAGAAGATATCACATTACATATTTATCATCACCCCTGCAAGTGTAGATATTTCCGGTGATTTTCAAGACATTTTTGGTAGCTCCTTCGAGATGCCGATCAACAACTAATTTTATTACATAATTTAAGAAACGAAAACTTCTCGCTTTTTGAAGGGGGAAGTTTTTTCTTAGATAAAAGGAGTTATTCATGAGCGAAAGAGTGATTGTTAATTTCCAAAGGAAGCCCTGTTATGATATTGTTCTTGATAAGGGATTTGATTCCTTGTTGGAAGAACTGGAATTGTTGCAATATTTGAATCAAAAATTCGTGATTATTACCGATTCTAATGTGGATGCCATCTATGGAAATGATATGCTTTCTTTGCTAGAGTCCAAGGGAATTTCAGTGTATAAATATACATTCCAGGCAGGAGAGCAGTCAAAAAACTTAGACACCGTAAAGAACATCTATTCTTTTCTAATCGAACATAGAATAGAGCGTAAAGATGTTTTGTTGGCCCTTGGAGGCGGCGTTGTAGGCGATATTACCGGGTATGTGGCAGCCACCTATTTAAGGGGAATTGATTTTATCCAGGTGCCCACCACTTTGTTGGCACAAACAGACAGCAGTATCGGAGGCAAGACCGGTGTGGATTTTGATGGCTATAAAAATATGGTCGGTTGTTTCAAGATGCCCCGTCTTGTTTTTATCAATTTAGAAGCTTTGAATACCTTGGATGAGCGACAGTATTTTGCAGGATTTGCTGAGGTCATGAAGCATGGACTTATTAGTGATTTGACCTTTTATGAGTGGCTCATTGAAAACATGTATGAGATATGTGAAAAAGACCCCGATGTACTCATGGAAATGTTACTGCGAAGTTGCAACATCAAAAAAGTCATTGTCGAAAAAGATCCCACAGAAAAGAGCGTCAGGGCGTTGCTGAACTTGGGACACACCATAGGACATGCCATTGAGAAAGCAAAGAATTTTGAACTTTTACATGGCGAATGTGTCGCCCTTGGAATTGTTGCAGCTGCTTTTATTTCCTGGAAAAGAAATCTGCTAAAGATGGAAGAGTACTATGAAATTAGAGATATGTTTGTTCCCTTCTATCTTCCTATTTCTGTAGACAATATCGAACCGGAGCAGATTCTTGCATACACCAAATCTGATAAGAAAATGGAAAATGCTCATATAAAGATGGTGCTATTGAAGAAAATAGGGAAGGCAGTCATTGAAACAGATGTGACTGATCAGGAGATTCTGGACGCCATCAACGAAATTTATTTTAGTGAAGAGGATGCCTATGCATAACGTTACCGGTATTAACGCAAAAAGAAGGATATTGTTATTTGATTTTATTCTTGCGATCGTTTTACTTGTGTTTGATCAATTTACCAAGTATTTGGCCATTCTTCGTTTGAAGGGGGCAAAGCCATTTGTGATTATTCCCAATGTGTTGGAATTCGATTACCTTGAAAACAGAGGGTCTGCCTTTGGAATGTTACAAAACCAGAAGATATTTTTACTTTGTGTTGGATTTATATTTGTCACTGCGATTTGTTTTCTTTTATTACGGATTCCTACAGAAAAGAAATTCCGATGGTTGCATCTTTTGTTTACGCTGATTGTGGCAGGCGGCATTGGCAACATGATTGACCGGTTTCGGTTTGATTATGTGGTAGATTTCATCTCTTTTGTATTGATTCATTTTCCTGTATTTAATGTGGCCGATTGTTATATTGTCATTGGAACATTTTTGATGTTTTGCTTGTTTTTATTCTATTATAAGGATGATGAATTGGATTTTTTGAGTTTTAAGAGAAAATAGTATGGAGAAATTTACTTTTGAAATTACAGCTGAATATGAAGAACTGAGGATAGACAAATGCCTATCCCTTTTGATAGACACTTTGTCCCGTTCCTATATCCAAAAGATCATCAAAGATGGTGCTGTGTTTGTGAATGACCAACCTGTAAAAGCCAGTTATAAAGTGCAAATAGAAGATATGGTGTCCTTTCAATTACCGGATACTTCTCTGCCTGATATTGCACCGGAGCAGATTCCCCTGGATATTTTATACGAAGATAAGGACGTGATTGTTATCAATAAACCTAAGGGAATGGTGGTTCATCCTGCGCCGGGTCATTATAGCGGAACCTTAGTGAATGCGTTGATGTTTCATTGTGGGAAAGATCTTTCCGGGATCAATGGAGTGATGCGGCCGGGGATTGTACATCGCATTGATAGAGATACTACAGGATCCATCATTGTATGTAAAAATGACATTTCCCATATTTCCATTGCAGAACAGTTAAAAGTACATTCCATTACAAGGAAGTATCATGCCATTTGTCATGGGGTTTTGAAGGATGAGGAGGGAACCATCAATGCTCCCATCGGAAGACATCCCGTGGAACGTAAAAAAATGGCTATCAATCAGCGCAATGGAAAGGAAGCCATTACCCACTATAAAGTATTACAAAGATTTGGACAGTATACCTATGTGGAATGTCAATTGGAAACGGGAAGGACCCATCAAATCAGAGTGCATATGGCCAGTATTGGGCATCCTTTGTTGGGTGATGAAGTATATTCCAACCGCACATCCAAATTTCACTTACAAGGACAGACCTTACACGCAAAAATATTAGGATTTCTCCATCCGCTCACCGGAGAATATATCGAAACTGATGCACCTTTGCCGGATTATTTCAAACATCTGTTAGAAGTATTAGAATAAATTGATGTGTTTTATGGTTTGGAAAATAAATATTGTCTAAAAGTTTTCCCTGTTGTATAATATAATCAGATAAAAACATATAATTTAGTTGTTTTTATACTTTATTTGTAAAGGAGAGTGTCTATGAATACAGTGATTACCATCGGTAGACAGTTTGGTTCTGGAGGACATGAAATTGGAGAAAAGGTTGCAGAGTATTTTGGCATCAAGTTTTATGACAAAGAATTGTTGACCAGAGTTGCACAGGAAAGTGGCTTTTGTGAGGAGATGATTCAAAATCATGATGAGCGCACGACCAATTCCTTCCTTTATAATTTGGTAATGGATACTTATTCCTTCGGCTATAATTCTTCCTATGTAGATATGCCAATCAGCCATAAGGTATTCTTGGCACAGTTTGATACAATCAAGAACATTGCTAAGGAAGGCCCCTGTGTTATCGTTGGCAGATGCGCGGATTATGCCCTCAGCGAATTTGATAATGTGATCAATTTGTTCATCTATGGCAATGAAGAATGCAAGGTAAAGAGAATTATCGAAAAGTATGAATTGTCTGAAGCGAAGGCAAAGGATATGTTGATTAAAAAAGATAAGCAGCGACAGAGTTATTATAACTATTATTCCTTCAAAAAATGGGGGCGCGCGGATAGTTATGATCTCTGTATCAATAGCAGTGTCCTGGGCGTTGAAGGTACTGTAAAACTCATTGCTCAGTATGTCGAAGATTTTGAAAAAAGAGACAGATAATGCTTTAAAAAGTATTCATAATTATATTTCATAAAGTGTTGACAAAGTAAGGCACCTCGTGTTATTATTCTATGGTATGCCGCATGAATAGGTAGAAGTATGTCCAATGATGGACATCACCAAGTTCAGCGAGTAAGTGGATTTATCCATGAATAAGGAGGTGCCTTTTATGTACGCAATTATTGCAACAGGTGGAAAGCAGTATAAGGTTTCCGAAGGTGATGTAATTAAAGTTGAAAAACTGAACGCAGAAGCTGGAAATACTGTTACTTTTGACCAGGTAATCGCAGTAAGTGACGGTGCTCTGAAGGTTGGCGCTGACGTTGCAAACGCAACTGTTACCGCAACTGTTATGGAACAGGGCAAGGGTAAAAAGGTTATTGTATACAAATACAAGAGAAAAACCGGCTACCACAAAAAGAACGGTCACAGACAAGCATACACTCAGGTAAAGATTGATAAGATCAATGCATAATGTGTTATGACAACAGTGATTATTAAAACAGACAAAAATAATGCATACAAAGGATTTCTTTGTATGGGACATGCGCAATTTGCTAAGCACGGGAAACCGGATATTCTCTGTGCAGCCATATCGGCATTAACGCTCGGCACCATAAATGCTATGGAAGAACTTGTCGGCGAGGAGATGGAAGTGATATCAAATCCTGAGGATGGTTTCCTGAAATGTGATTTTAAGTTTATTGCGCAAGAGAAATCTGTACTTTTACTGAATTCTATGATTTTATCATTGCAGAATCTAAGTAAAGAGTATGGAGAGAAGTATTTACAAGTAAAATTTGAGGAGGTGTAGACCATGTTAAATATGAACCTTCAATTTTTCGCTCATAAAAAGGGAGTTGGTTCTACCAAGAACGGTAGAGACTCTGAATCTAAAAGATTAGGTGCGAAGAGAGCTGACGGACAGTTTGTAAAGGCTGGTAACATTCTTTACAGACAGCGCGGAACCAAGATTCATCCTGGTGTTAACGTAGGCATCGGTGGAGACGATACCTTGTTTGCTTTGGTTGACGGTGTTCTTCGTTTTGAAAGAAAGGGTAGAGACAAGAAGCAGGCTTCTGTTTATCCCGTAGAGCAATAATTCGAGTTTGGTTGACCTTCAAACGAATCGTGTTTGAAGGTCAATTTTATATTTCATTATAAGGAAAAGAAAATTATGTTTGCAGATAGAGCAAAAATATATATAAGAAGTGGTAAGGGCGGAGACGGTCATGTTTCTTTCCGCCGAGAAAAGTATGTTCCTGCCGGTGGCCCTGATGGCGGCGACGGAGGCCGTGGTGGCGATGTTATTTTCGTTGTAGACGAGGGGCTTAATACACTGATTGACTATCGAAATGTGCGGAAATATAAAGCGCAGGATGGCGAAAATGGTGGTCAGAGGAACTGCAGGGGAAAAGATGGTGAGGATATCGTTCTGAAGGTTCCCCAGGGCACTGTCATTAAAGAATTAGAGAGCGGCAAGGTGATTGCCGATATGTCCGGAGATAATCGTCGTTTTGTTATTTTAAAAGGTGGCAAAGGCGGCAACGGAAATCAGCATTATGCCACAAGTACCATGCAGGCACCTAAATATGCACAACCAGGACAACCTGCACAGGAATTGGAGCTGATGTTGGAGTTGAAGGTCATTGCTGATGTGGGATTGGTAGGATTTCCTAATGTGGGTAAATCCACATTTCTTTCCAGAGTGACGAATGCCAGACCTAAGATTGCCAATTATCATTTTACCACCTTAAATCCTAATTTAGGAGTAGTAGATTTGGAAGGCACTAAAGGGTTTGTGATTGCAGATATCCCTGGGCTGATTGAAGGTGCCAGTGAAGGTGTTGGTTTAGGACATGAATTTTTGCGCCACATTGAACGTACCAAGGTCATTATTCATATTGTGGATGCGGCCGGCACAGAGGGACGAGACCCCATTGAGGACATTTATGCCATCAATAGGGAATTAGAGGCATATAACCCCGAAATTGCCACCAGACCTACTGTCATTGCAGCAAATAAGATTGATGCCATCTATGAAGAAGACAGCGAAGTCCTTCAGAAAATCAAAGCGGAATTTGAACCCAAAGGAATTGACGTCTTTCCTATTTCGGCAGTTAGTGGTCAGGGCGTAAAGGAACTTCTCTACAGGGTCAATGAAATGTTACAAGAGATTGGTGAAGATGTGACTGTATTTGAACAAGAATTCTTCCCTGAAATTGACGCGCTGAATGGAGAAGATGAAGCATATACCGTCACTTTTGACGAGGAGGAGCAGGAATACGTCATCGAAGGTCCTAAGATTGAAAAAATGCTTGGATACACGAACCTTGACAGCGAAAAAGGATTCACGTTCTTCCAAAATTTCCTGAAAAATTCCGGCATACTCGAAGAATTGGAACAACTTGGCATTCAGGATGGAGATACTGTCCGTATGTATGGCCTGGTATTTGACTACTATAAATAAAGAATGAGAGAACAAAAAATGACAAGTAAACAACGCGCATATTTAAAAAGTTTAGCAAGCAATTTGAATCCTATATTTCAGGTTGGTAAGTCCAGCATCACACCGGAACTCACGGAAGCAATTGCAGAATCATTCAATAATAACGAATTGATTAAAATTGCTGTTTTGAAGAACTGCGCCGATGACCCCAATGAAATAGGACAAGTAATCGCAGAGCGCACCCATGCTCAATTGGTGCAGGTGATTGGCAAGAAGATTGTATTGTACAAGCCTGATAAAAAGAATCCTAAGATCATTTTGCCAAAGGCAAATAAGGAGTAAATTTTGTATGCAGGATGTTAGAACCGTTTTGCGGGAGAAGTTATCAGAACATCGATTTCAGCATGTACTTGGTGTAGAAGCGACTTGTATAGAACTTGCAGATTGCTATGGTTATGATCGCGAGAAAGCCAGGATGGCAGGTCTTATGCACGATTGTGCAAAATGTCTTACCCCTTCGGAGTTACTTTCTATCGCAGAGCAACATCATCTCCAGGTTCTTTCTGTAGAAGAAAGAAATCCATATTTACTACACGATAGAGTAGGTGCCATATTAGCGAAGGAACTGTATGGTATTGAGGATAAAGAAATATTAGATGCCATTGCCTGCCACACTGTAGGAAGGGAGAATATGACCCTGCTGGATAAAATTCTCTATGTGGCTGATTATATAGAGCCTGGCAGAGATAAGGCGCCCAATTTGGAAATGCTTCGGGTATTGGCAAAAACAGAAATCGACCAATGCGTCGGGTTGATTATGGGACAAATTTATTCCTATTTGAAAGATACCGGAGCGGATATTCTTCCCAATACAGAGGCACTGATGAAGAAATATTGTTAATGATAGGAGTTGGTATTATGAATCATTCAAAAGAAATGGTAAAACTTGCAATTGAGGGATTAGAAGATAAGAAAGCGGAAGATATCAGCATTATTGATATTCAGGAAGTGTCTGTGATGGCAGATTATTTTATTATTGCGGGAGGGTCAAATCGTACTCAGATTCAGGCTTTGTGTGACAATGTACAGGAGAAACTGGGCCGTGCAGGATATTTAGCAAAACAGACAGAAGGATATGATACTGCCAACTGGATCTTAATTGATTTTGGCGATATCATTGTCCATATCTTTGATAAAGAAAATCGATTGCTGTATGATTTAGAAAGAATATGGCGTGATGGTAAGCGCATGGACATCTCAGAATTTTAATGAAAAAGAGCTGATAAAATCAGCTCTTTTCTTTTTGGTATTTATGCCACATCGCGACCATCCAGTCTCATGTAGAAACTGATCAAATAAAGTCCGCAGATACCTACCAGTGTATATACAATTCTGGATAACCATGACATATCCCCGAACAGGAATGCAACCAAGTCAAAGCGGAATAATCCAATCAATCCCCAGTTGATGGCACCAATTATGGCAATACTAAGTGCTGTGGCATCTAAAATTTTGTTTCCCATATCTACCTCGTTTCTGCAGGAATGAAAAACCCGCATTGATAGTATTTACAAAGAAATAAGAAACATACAATATCTGAAAAATTATTTATTTTCTGTCCAAATATTTTCAGGAATATCTTGATATTTCTTTTTGAAAATTTTTCTTCTGAAAAGAATGCAGGAATACACAACCCACAAAGTAAAGAAGATACCGCAGGCAATACATGCATTCATAAAGGATGAGCCTGCAAATTTCAACAAGAATAACAAGGGGGCAACGAATAACATTGCCAGAAAGGTAGATAAAATATACAAACTGGATGTAGGTGTAACTAAATGAGGGTCAATTTCTTTCATTAAAATCATACCATTAGATGCAGTGCCGGTCATTGTGCCAAAACTCATCAGGAAAAATTCATGCTCAAATCCTTTGAAGCAATGTTTTGATACAAGACGAATATAAATATAGGTAATGACACAACCAACAGCGGAAAGTACAACAACGGGTAAGATATAGTTTTTGATATCATTGATTTCTATGGCTGCCACACCGGCAACAATCATTAAATCAAATGCGAAACCGGAAATGCGATCCATTTGATAGTTATTGATGTAATCACGTTTCATCACATTGTTTTTTCGCAATTTACGTACAAAAACTTTAATTAAGGTTGCACCGATGGCAGCCCACATAAAGTTAAATCCCCAGCCAATGCTATTTGTGAAGTCAGATAATACAGCAAGTATACACATAATAGCAAACGCGATAGCATAGGAGAGCGCCACCATACACATTTGAATGGTAAATTTATCCACAGATTCACTGTCAGGAATTTCGTTGGAGGTATCTTCAGTATCTGGTAAAGAAGTGGCGTGGCATACATTGTCACGTAATTTAATCTGCCCTTTTTTCTTGAAAATGTTAATATACAACACACCACATACAGAGGCAACGATAAAGCCAATGGATGCTAAGGATAGTCCGAAGCTACCATTGCCTGCAAATTGTGTTTGAGGAATGTTTGTAAAATTAATATCCCAAGTAAGCGCATTTCCAGGACCCTGGCCATATCCCAAAGGAAGGATAAGACCACAGATATATGATATTACCTTTTGACCTGACTTTGTAAATAAAAACATTAAAATGGTAATCGCAAGTCCAACAAATGCTTGCAACATATAGGTACCACCTTGTAAAGCAGCAAATTCTAATACTTGCCCCTTTCCTGCTTTGACTGTGGCCTTTTCTGTCTTTAGGGTTAACGCAGCAAAACCAATACCCAGACAGTGATAGGTAAACACCTGCATCATTCGCATATTAACGATAGGAAAGCCGATGTTTTTCATAAAAATATTAAACAATAATAACAGTGTTCCTCCAATGATTGCAGACGGTATCAGACATTTACGGAAGAAAGGTACGACATTTCGAAGGATATTTCCCAATAACATAAAAAGAAGCAATAGCCCAAACTGAACGATAAAACTCCACACAACACTGTAATTCGCCAGTGTAAAATCCCAACTTGCTGCTACATCCATTGAAGTTCTCCTTTGTAAATAGTATTTATAAGTAAAAAAAATAATGTACATGATAAAACACTATCATGTACATTATACATTAAACTAATATAAATTAAAAGAAAATAATCTCTATTATGATAGAAGATAACCGTTAAATAGGAAATACTATCTATAGAAACGGAACACGCCAAATACTTTACCAAGAATTTGACAATCGTCTACAATGATGGGCTCCATGGAGTCGTTTTCGGGCTGAAGACGAACATGACCATTTTCTTTATAAAAAGTTTTTACAGTAGCGGAATCATCGATCAAAGCTACCACCATATCGCCGTTAGAGGCGGTGTTACATACATTGACAAAAACCCTGTCACCATTAAAAATGCCGGCGTTGATCATAGAATCACCACGTACGTTTAAGATAAAGGAATCCCCACGGGGAACAACATCTGCAGGGACAGGAAAGTAGTCCTGGATATTTTCTTCTGCCAGAATCGGCATGCCGGCTGCAACATTACCAAGCACCGGAAGACTGACCATTTCTGTACGCACCATTTGGAAACTGTCATCACAAATTTCAATGGCTCTGGGTTTGGTGGCATCTCTTTTTATGTAGCCATTGATTTCCAATGTTTCAAGATGAGAGTGGACAGAAGAGGTGGATTTTAAATTTACGGTTTCACAAATTTCTCTTACTGTAGGCGGATAGCCCCTTTTCAAAATTTCATCTTTAATATAATTGAGGATTTCCTGTTGCTTTGCTGTAATTTTTCCTGATGCCATGATATGTCCTCCTTAACTTTATATTTGTATTCTAACATATGTTCGAAAAAAAAGCAAACATATATTCCGAAAATTTGTTCGATTTTTGTGTTGACAAACATTTGTTCGTATGATATATTCAAATTACAGAACAGATGTTCTCTTGCTTGGAGGTTTGATATGAGAGTAGAAAAACATGAATTACATACCATGGACGAACGTGAGTTGAGAAGATATAAGAGAATTTTAAAGTTAAGAAGACAGAGAAGAAAGAAAATGTATACAGCTATTGTTACATTACTTCTTACAGTCGCTTTGGTATTTAGTTTTGCAGTATCTCAAGGCGCAATTAAGAGTAATGCAAATTCCGGATTCAAATACTTCACGCAGTATTATGTAGAACCGGGAGACACTCTGTGGGATATCGCAGAAGAGTTTATTGATTATGAATACTATAAGAATACAAAGATCTATTTGGAAGAAGTGTGTGCAATGAATCATATTGATATGGATCAAGCCATCTACAGTGGTCAAATGTTGTTTTTGCCTTACTATGATGAAGAATATATTTATTAATCATTGCATATATTGTTTGTATATGAAAAGATGCAGGCTGATAACCTGCATCTTTCTGTTTGTGATTTTCTGTTTTGATGTTTTTAATTTTCTGTATGTTCTCTAAGCTGCACATATTGTGTGGCTTTTCTTTTTCTTTCATCTTCCTGAGCTGCGTAATGTCTTCTGGTGGTGTTTACATCTTTGTGTCCTAATACATCGGCTACAAGGTAAATATCCCCGCTTTCCCTGTATAATGTGGTTCCGTAGGTGCTTCGAAGTTTATGGGGGGTAATTTTCTTTAAGGTGGTTACTCTGGAAGCGTATTTTTTTACAAGATTTTCTACGGCACGTACAGTAATCCTTCTGTTTTGTAGGGAGAGGAAGAGTGCATCTTCATGCCCTTCCATGGGGAGGATATGGTCCCTCTGATCAAGATAATCCAACAGTGCAGTTTCCACTTCGTTGCCAAAGTATACAATGGTTTCATAACCACCCTTTCTGCGTACTTTGATGCCTAAATTTTCAAAATCAACATCCTTAATATCCAAACCAACGCACTCAGACACACGGATTCCGGTACCAAGCAGCAATGTCAACAGTGCCACATCCCGCACACGGGTCTTGTTATGATATACAAGCTCTTTTTTTGATAGTTTGGTGCCATCCTCCACTTGGTCTAATAATAATGCCACTTCGTTGGGTTCAAGCCTTATAATCGCTTTTTCGTGAAGCTTAGGCATAGGTACGAGAGAGGCGGGATTATTTTTCAGCGCCTCAGATTGATAGAAGTAGTTATAAAACCCGCGTAGTGCAGATAGTTTTCTTGCTTTTCCTCGCTCTGCATTTGAGATGTCTTTGCCGTCCTTTTGGTATAGGGACATATATTCCAGATATTCCTCAATATCGATTCTGGTTAGCTTGTCTAATAAATCTAATGGGATATCAGAAATCTCCATTTTGGAACACATAACATTTTTTTCATGTAAATATTCAAAGAATAATTTCAAATCATAAGCATATCCGAGCCTTGTACGTGTGGAAGTGTAGTTTTCAATAGCTCTAAAGTATGTACGACAAAAAGGCGGCAAATTATCTAATATGCCACGTAGCTTGATAATATTCTGTTTGTTTTGTTCATCGTGGTAGTTATTATTATTTATGACTGCCAAAGTAGTTTTCCCAACCTTTCAAATTGCCATTTTGGATGGCGGTAAAAATCCGGGATTTCACGCCTGGATTTTCCTTGTTTAACTGTTTTAAAAGATTCTTTACATATTCCCGTTTGGTATAGCCGTCCACCGGGCAGGGACTTTTGATGACAGGAACCTCATATTTATTTACAAATCCAATAACATCAACTTCGCTCATGTACATCAGAGGCCGAATCACGGTCAAATCCATTCGGTCTAAATAGGTCACCGGCGAGAAAGTATGTAATCGACCTTCAAAAATCAATGACATCAGCATGGTTTCTACCACATCATCTTTATGATGTGCATACGCGATTTTATTGCAGCCTAGTTCCTTCATGGCGTCATTTAATGCGCCTTTTCTCATCTTTGCACACAAGGAACATGGATTGTCCTCCTTGCGGTCATCAAAGATTACTTTGGCAATATCTGTTTTTACAATGGTATAGGGCACTTGTAGTTCGTCGCATAATTCTTGGATTTTTTCAAATTTCACATTGTTAAATCCTAAATCCACCGTGACTGCATGTACCTCAAATTTCTTGGGATAAAATCGCTTTAATCCGTGCAGGGCATATAGGAGAGTGAGACTGTCTTTTCCACCGGAGATACCGATGGCAATCTTGTCGCCTTCTTCAATCATATGATAATCGTCGATTGCTTTTCGAACGAAACTTAACACTTGTTGCAGTTTCATAAAATTCCTCATTTCAATTATTCGTTAAATCTATTGTATAATTTTTGCAAAACAATTACAATAGAAAGACAGGAAGTTATTTTATAAATGTACAAGGAGAGAACCCTATGACGACGTTTCATAACATAGAATTGGAAAAGTATAAAACAGAAGTCGAAGAAATCAGAAAAGCAATTGAATTCTATGTGGAGAATTAAATAATGAAAATCTATGATATAACCCAAGAGGTTTTTAGTTGCCAAGTGTATCCTGGCGACCCGAAACCAGAGAAAAAGATTCTTAAATCAATGGCAAATGGTGATGTATATAATTTGACATCATTTAGTATGTGTGCACACAATGGCACACACATAGATGCACCATTTCATTTTATTAAAGATGGAAAAACTGTAGACGAGATATGTTTAGATGCAGTTGTGGGAATGGCATATGTAGCAGAGCATCATGGGACTGTCACAGGTGAAGATGCTGCCAAGATGCTTGAAAAAGCAAAAAAACACAACACAGAAGCGGCAAGGAGAATTCTTATTAAAGGTGATGTTGAAGTGTCATTAGAGGCTGCAAAG
>CAJGCP010000019.1 GCA_904501885.1 uncultured Acetatifactor sp.
CTGAGGGATACGGGCCCATATCCGAACATTATCCCCCTAAACAATGTATTTCTACTGCTTATTCCACAGCCGGTTGCTTAGACCGGCTGTTTTTACCCGTTCCATCTCGACTTCACATCACGTACATCTACATGAACGAAATCTGCGTAGATTCCAATACCGCCCGTTCCCGGCAGCAAGGTTTCCGCATACGCTGCCACCGTTTTAGGCGCAACACCACTGACCACAATATCCGCTGCGGTACCATACAAATGCTGACTGTATGTAGCACCACCAACTTTCTTATTGTATGATGCCGTTCTGAACGCACTATTGATATTCACCGGGCGTCCAAAATGCGTTCTGATTTTCTGCAACACTTCAACCAAGTTAGGTGCAATAAAGATAGGATCACTACCATCATTACACTTAAATTCCTTCACTTGAAAATTTGCAGACACTTTCTTGTTTCCGTCTTTCGCATTTGAATATGCATGTATCACTATCATACCGTTCTCTACCTCCACTTCATCCTCAATTCCAAGGAACATCTTCCTCTCTGCTTCCCTTCTTCTCACAAGACCTTCAAGTTTCTCGCCCGTGGCTGACTTGTTATACAGAAGCAACGCATCCGCAATCTGCTCAAGGCTCCTATTCTCTATCAAGGTCTTCAAACTACCGCCTCCACAGTTGAATGTGAAGGACACCAGCGCATCATACTGTCCCTGCGTCAATGCTTCCTTGACATCTTCATGAACATACCACTCATACCGGCGCAGGTCAGACAAAAGAAGTGCTTCTGCCTGCTCCTGGGTAATGGTCTGTCCCTGCACCACTCCCTGTGTGTGTCCATATCCAATCGTCCACACTCCTGCAGCACACTGATACGCCGTCAGCCGACATCCTTCAAATGACTTAATAAGGGCAATTCCTGCATCACTAATTAACATTTCCTGCTTCCTCCCCAGACCTATTAAACTTTCCATCATCCAGCAAATCCTTCACAGCATCAAACCAACCCTGTACTACCCGTTCCAGAAATGCATCTGTAATAAATACCTGAATCCATGCAGGGAGCAAAGAACGCGCCCGGGATAATACCCACTTCATTTTCTGCTTGCCCTTATGTACCAGTTCCGGTCTGTGCTCTGCCTCCAGGAACATCTGATACACATCGGCCCTGATGTCTGCAAGAGACAAATCCCTTGCATAAAAATAGAAACCTGCTACCACGACGATAAACGCCACCAAAATTACAAATGCTACTACAACTTTCGTTACCATAAATTCTTTCCTCCTTATTTTTCATGTGGCGGCTCTGTTTGTAGAGCCATTAATGCTTCATACAAATTTGTTCCAACTCCATTACCCTTCAACGAATGATATTGCTGATATTCGTCTTCCAAGCTCTGCTTCACGTAGATTGGACAATATCCCAAATCGTCGTGATACTTGTTGTATAGCCGAATTAAATCAGCCCTGAGCAATGCTCTTATCCCCTTTCTCGTCGCCAAAATTTGACGATACATATACAAAAGAGACGCGGCAAAGGCTGTCAGAAGCTGCCAATTCTCTTTGACAAAATCGAGAAGGTCCTTAAAAAAATTCACCATTTTGCGTTCCCCTCCTTTCCCTCCTTATTCGGCCGTGCTGATTAAGAACTCTTCACGTAGTCCACATAAACGCTGTATGCAGAAACAGGAGCGCCACCGATAACCAGTGACACCCCTGCTTCCTCTACCCTTATTTCAGGAACACACCACACCGGCGCCGTTCCCTCCTGCTTTACTGAACCACCAAAACCAAAGACCTTATTCCCGGCCGTAATCCCTTCATCCAAAACTACCGTGTCCGATACCTCGATACCATCTGCTACATACCACTTGCGCCAAATGGGCTCCTCCCCCAGATACCCGACTACGTACTCCCCGGCATTCTCAATCACATGCCCCTTGTACTTTGATGCAAAGTCCTCCAACTTCTTTTGCACTGCCGCCGCAAACTCATTGACCCTTTGCGTGACTTCAATCATCTTCCGCTCCAGCCCTCGGATACCCTTTGAACTGTCCCCGGATATCAGACTAAAATCATACTTCCGCTCCAAGTCCGCCGGTGTTCTCACACCCTGCCTGTCCTGCTTACTCATATTCACCACCCCCTTACCAGGACACCGTACCATCACCATTGATGGTAAATTCCAGTTCCTCTAATATCGTGATTTTCTCCTTGTAAGAAAGATCATTCCTGGTGGCCAGATAATCCAAAATATCCTGATTATATTTCTTCTTATCTTCCTTGCTGCTGTACATGGAACGATATAGGATAATCCTCTGCCCATAATCCAAAGCATCCAGACTGTTGATATAAGCAATCCTCTTTTTCTTCACGCTGCCGCTGATATCGTTTCCGTTTTTGTCCTTGTCTGCCTCAATGTCCGTCAGCGCCTTGGTGTACTTCTTGTACCCCTTATAACCGCCTATAGCCTTCGATATGGTGTACTTCTCCGGATTCTTACTGTAGAAGTCAAACTCTTCAAAGTCCTCAAACATATCATAATTTGACATATCCAGTTTCTTTTCCCGTTTTGCGATATTATTCACCATGATATTCTTCTGCTTCACAGAAGCATCAAGCCCGGCGATATAATCAACCTTGTCTCCCAGCGTGGTGCCCTCAGTGGAGTTCAACTTCTTCAGTCCCTTGCGATAGTCCCAATAATCCTGAATGGACATCTCCAGTTCCTTGTATTCATGAATCTGCTTCTCATTCAAAGGAGCTTCCCCCCGGTCAAAATACTCCCTCGCATTCTTACTGGAATACTGACCAAAGATACCAGCCTTAATCCTGTTTCCCACAGTATCTTCCACAGGGAACCGCAAATTGCCACTGTCTGTATAAGAACCACTGATGGGCAGGTCATCATCAAACATCTTCAATCCCTGCCAGGTCTTCCTCATTTGACCGCCTCCCACAGGAATAGCAAGATACCAAGCAGGATTTAACCATTCCTTGGTCAACTTCTTCCAATTCTTATCATCAATGTCCTTTAGCGTTCCTTCTACCGTCTCATAGATGCCTTCCCCATAAGGGAACACCGAACTGATTGGAATTCTACCACCTCCCATGATTCCACTTACGAAAGGCAACTCATCCAAAACATTGTCCGTCAATCCCATCATCACATCCGACGCCTTTTTTTCTTCATCATCGCCGCCAAATACACCCATATCTTTCAGCAGCTCCTCTAAGATACCTATAGGGTCAAAAGCAGAATCCCTTCCTGTCAACGAAGAATAAAGCGCATTGTATGCATATGCACCCACGAACATTGCCACATACCCCGAGATCAGTTTTCCCTTCGACTCTGACTGCATATCCTGTGGCATATCCTTGAACATATACCCATACTGATTATTTACTTCCAACTGGAATGCTGTCATTGCCTTTATTACAGGGTTCTTCGCATCAAAAATAGTAGGCATATTGCCCCTACTTCTTCCAGCCATCACATTCTCCGCAAACTGGTCAGCATTCCGAATAGCCTCGTTTTCACTCATGCCCTTGGAAATGTTCTGCAGATACTTGGAGCGCCACACCGTCTGCGAAGTGAATCCGTCTACTGCTTCCATCAGAAAACCGACTTTTTCTGATATCTTATCCCAGACACCCTTGTGAAGATTCTCTTCGCCACGTAGCCTATTCGTCAAGAAATCCGATTTATCTACTACTCCATCGTCCCTAAAGGTTGCCCGGATGGTATCACTCATGGCACGCAACGAATAATACGGAGAAACCTGCCCCCACGACTGCGTAATAGGAATAAAGTTTGTCAAAGCGGAAGAAATACTTCCTGCCACCATGTTTCCCGTTACACGATTGGAAATATTGGTAATTGTTGAATAAACCTCTCTGTTAAGGTGTTCCTCCATTCCCCTATCCATGGAGTGCTTCTTGGCGGCAAGCGTATTGGTCTGGATTCTCAAATCAATGACAAAGTTATTCAGAGGATTTCTTGCTTCCTTGTACGCAAGATCTATCTGCTCCTGCATCTCATCCGCATCATACTCCTCACTATTTCTAATCTTATCGATTTTATCCTTCAGTCCCTGCTCGCTGTGAGAATATCGGATGTAATTCTCTAAGGCACGTCTCTTTTGGATATCCTCGATATGGTAAATCCAATCAAGGGCTCCATGCACATAGGTATCAAGGCCCTGCGTGAAACTATAATCCGTGATATCACTGGTTCTTTGCTTGTTGAATGACTGCCAACTCCTATTTGGTTTGAAGTTTTCCGTCATTCCGGCAATGTCCGTCGGGATTTCATTTTTCTGCGTCTTCCAGTTGAACAACTTTGCAAGCCATCCCTGTTTAGCGTCCGTGAAATGAGGGAAATAACCTTGCCTATATGGAATCTCTTTCATGCCATGCTCTCTCAACACCTCATTTACTCTTGCAAGCAGCATGTCATAGGTTTTCCTTGCCTCCTCGATAATACGGTCCACCTTTTCCACATCGATTTTCTCTTTGTGCTTCTCAAAATACTCCTGCATCACCTCTGCTGTCAGTTCTGTGTCCGGATTATACTTATACTCACCAAGCATCTGAATATACGCATCCTCTGCACTGGTAATCTTCATATCCGCATAAGGCTTCTTGATGGCATTGGACTCCCTCTTGAGCATTGCTTCGTTGTGATTATACTTGCCCTGCAGTTCCTCATAGATTCTATCAGCCTTGGCAATATCTCGATTGCCCTTTTCGTCCCGGACAACATCCCTCAGATTTCTCCGCAAAGTATTAACCTTATACGAAATCCCCAGCTTCTTATCTACCCATGTGGAAGTGTCACCGATTAGTTTCTTCATCAGTTCCGTATACTCCTGCTGCTTTGCCTTCCTTTGCATCGCCATTTTGTAGGTAGGCTCCTTCATCTTGGCCAGCCGCTTTTCAATATCACTGATACGCTTCGCATATTCAGCATCGATACCATCCCTTTTTCGCTTCATCTGCTCAATGCTCCGCAACAATTCGTTGGCTGTCTTCGTATTCTTGTTCTTCTTGGCATCATACTTCGCCTGGGCTTCCTTTATCTGTTTCGTGAAATCATCATAGGACTCCTGCCGATACTGACGGTTCCTGTCAAGTTCCGTCTGCGTGGCGGCAAGCTTCGCCTCGTACTTCTCTTCCAAGGTCTCTACATCCTGCTGCCCAGTGGGTTCTTCTGCCGTTTCTTCCTTTCCGGCTGCCTCCGTCTCCGGAAGCGGTGCAATATCTTCCCTTACAGGACCTATATCCTCCAACGGCTCCTTTGCAGGTGCCTTGATGTCCTCCCTTATCGGGCCTATGTCTTCCATGGGCGACGTCTCTACTTCTCGTACCGGACCGATATCTTCCTGATCTGAAAAAATTTCAGTTGTATTTTCGGAATTTTGCGGTATAATATTAGTAGATGCATCTGATGAGACATCGTGGGAAATACGGTTATTACCGCGTCCCTCACCGTCCAAGGATGTGTCTTTTTTTATGCCCCAGTTATAAATTTGACTTTCACTCGGATTTATAACATCTCTAACGGCAATTCGCACGCCAACCGTCTGCTCTCCTATCTGCACCGGAGTATAGAAATAATTCCAACGATATACATTAGGGTCCCCATCGTAGTCAGGTGTGGAATAAAGATACCTGGCATTCTTGAATATCTCTTCAGTGCTGTACAACATACCAGCCTTTTCCTGATTTACTTTTTCCAGTACTTCATTAATACCGGTACCGTACAGCTTCGCATCCAGGATTGCTCCATTCACTTCAAACTCGAATCCATGATTGCTGATGCCGCCAAGAAACTGCCGGAGATTGGACTTGAGCCTGTTAAAGGACTCTTTTAGAATCGGATTTCTATCCTTTTTCTTCATACTACGCAAATCAGGAAATGACTCTTCCACTTTCTGCATAGTATCCTGCGAAACGGTTACCACGGAGCCTGCTGCCACCATTTCATTATGTACCTGTCGGGTAATTGAACTCTTGGTAGCTTCGTCCTCATACCCCACATTCTTCCAGATAGGAGCATCATTATTTGCATACTCTTCCATCGTGATCGGATGGGTACCGTCTGTTTCCTGCTGTCTAGTTACAATATCCTCTCTCACTGGTCCGATATCGCCATCGAGCATCACGTCACGTCCGTACACATTGTAGTTCCCTACAGGTCCCATATCCTGCTGCCCTTCGGTAGATAACGACGGTCTTATAGGAAGGTCATCCGGCGTTTGATCGCTTGTCCCATCCAGGCTTGTATCCGCATACTGGCCTTGTGTAATATCAATCCATGCCACAGACTCTAATGGTACCCGTTTTGAATACACATTACCGTCACCAGAATACGATGCAGCCTCCATGTATGAAGGCGATACAAATACACCCTGTTCTATCGGATAGGATGAATAAACAGTGATTTCTCCTTCCTCAAGGGCCTTTTCTGCCATTGCTCTATCAAAGTCAGGGTTGAACTCGTCATAGTCTGCATACTCATCATCCATCAAAGCTTCTTCGAAAGTTTTTATATCATCTACAGAACGAACCCAGGTATGATATGTATCTGGTGCCGGATTATGTTTGTTTATGGTTTCCAGCTGCTTTTCCTTGACATTTTCATTAATTCCGCGTACACTATAATCAAGGTAGTTCCCTTTAACGTCTTGGACGTACGCCTTGCGGATTTGTTTAAGATCAGCGAGATATTGGGAACTACCTTCTTTTTTATCAATCACTGTTCTTAATCCGTATATGTTTGGAATTGTATCTATTCCTGTCTTTATCATCTGCTTATTGATCAGCATTTTTTTCCCATCATAGATATCTGTCACAGCCTCAAGGTAATATATGACATTATCTTTGCCTACTTTTACATATACGATTCCCGGGACACCATTGGCGTTAGTTTTAACAAACACTTTGTCGTAATTTTCAACAAGCCAAGGTATTTTCTTTATATCCTCTGATGTAACCGGATATTTTTCATTAGTTCCCTCACCATGCGAATTTCTAATATGCCGAATATCATTGTCTCTAAGCACATGCGAATAATCCGAAATATCAATTTCTCCCGCGACATCATTCACAAGCTTCTGAGAAACCTCCGAGTATTCCTTATATGGTTCAGTATTTGCATTTTTATACGCGGCATCCACGTACGCATCGACATCCTCTTGTGTTACCCCAAAACTAAATCTGATACTACCCTCGATGCTTTTATTTCTACTTTCCCGATACACCTGCTCAAAGGTATGCATTGCCTTCTCCAAGGTTCTCGCTTCCTTACTTCCAGCTGTAGCCATTTTATACAGATGCCTAATTTCATTACGAAGGCGCTGAAACAAGTTTGGATTGTCTACAGACAGCCTTCTGACAAAATCAGCATCTGTGAAGATGTAATCTCCCACCAAATCCGCCGTAAGTTCCGCTTCAATATCGGCTCCCTCGATACCCTCATATAATTTACTCAAAGCCTTCAACCGGGAATCGTATTCTCCTTTCGCCACGGCATACTGCTTTAGCACCTCTTGCAGTTCTCCATAAAGTTCTGTGCCCTCCAACACATGAGTGATCTCATGTCCGACGACGGCATTCAAAGCCTTTGCAGAATCTATATTGATGGAAATACTGCTGCCCTGCACAAATCCGTTGACCGTTTTCCCCTCAAGAGCAAAACCACTCTCTTTCAGTTTCTCATTATTCGTAAAATCAAAAGACACACCCTTGTTCTCTGATATTTTTGCAATCAAATCAACAAATTCGTGTGTCCTATTAGTGTTATTGAGTACACCACTTTCCATGGCCATCCTGACCACTTCCTGCTGCTTCGGGCTATACTGTGTCAAATCCGCCTTAAATACTTGTCTTCTCCTGTTATCCTCGTTATAACTTTCCGCAAGTTTGGTACCCTTCACCAGTTCATAGACCTCTGTTCCCAGCTGCGCCTTTAACTGCTTCTGCTTCGAAGTAGCATTCGGGTCCTTTACCATCTTCTCTAATTCCGCATATCTGGAAGTCTGAGCAAGTGTAGGCTGTGTTACCTTACCTAACTCCTCATATTCCTTCTTAATCGCTTCAGAATTGGCAACCTCGTCCGTATATGCCTTATATGTATCTCCCCCAAGCACCTTTTCGATGCTATCAATTCCTATATACCCTTTGTCCATGGCAGAGACGGTCTCGTCGTACAATTTGGATTTTTCCCGACCTGTAAGTTTCTGCCCGTTCGCTTCCCTTTCTTGAATGAGTTCTTGATATACTGCATCCACAACCTTCTGCTCATTCTCCGTAAATCCTGTAACATAATCCTGACCTTGCTTGGTTAATTTTATGGCATCAACCGACTGTGCACCATAACTTGTTAAAACACCAACTATAAATTGTTCAAGTAAATTCTCATCCTCCAGGATTTTCCAGAAATCCTCCTCGCTCTTATATGTCAGTTCTTTCCATACAGCATTTGCGAAGCCATCTATTACTTCTTCTGACCCCTCAAAGATACCTTTGACCGCTAACTGTGCAGAATTCTTTAAAAGAACGTTTTGAATTTTACTGGTCAATGCGTTAGCCACCATGTCATCAAATGTTGTCAATCCTTTATTGAAGCCTACTACATTTACAGACTTCCCTAAACCACCAAAAATCTTTTCTGTGATTACGGCAGAGGTTCCTGATAACAACCCGTACACCTGGGCTTCGTCATAAGTAGCACCATCCTTTAATGCTTCTGTTGTAGCGCTACCGCTGACACTCGTTCCCATAAGCACATCTACGCCTGTTTGAACAGTCTTTTGGGATGCTCCAGATTTTTTTAGGTATTTTCCAGCGTAAAGCAGAGCCATCACCTGTCCCATTCCTTGGTTGAATGAATCTATTGTCTTTCCATAATTTGAATATGGTGCAAGTTTGTCGTCTGCTATCTTGATTAAATCTGCGACACCACCCTCATTTTCAGTTTCATATCTAATTATATCGGCAAACTCATCATCTCCTAAAAGATCATAAATATCTGCTATTCTATACTTTCCATATTGCACTACACCATCAAACACCCTGGAAAACCCCATTCCAATTCCTGTCGCTGTTCTTCCGGCATTTGCCCAAAAATTTTGCGCCGGCGTTCCTTTTTCTGCAGGTTTTAGGAACTCTAATTTCTTTTCTGTTGGTTCCCCATATTCATGCGTTGTCTTTTGATAGAACTCATGCCCCCTATCTCGCGGAACCGGTGTCGGTAGTGCTGGACCAATATTCCCATCACTCACCATCTGCTTCACCGGGCCGATATCGGTATCCTTGTTTACTCGTGGAAGCATCTCTTTCTTTTTCTTTTTATTTCTCGTAACCTTTCCGTTTAGGTCCATAATATAATCTGCCATAGATATCCTCCTGCTACTCCACTTGAAGTCTTACCATCTTTGTGCCGTCCCAATACCATTTATCGCCTTTACTATCCACCATCACTCTTCTTGTTTCATAATTTACACTTCCATCCAACATCCTCACCGGGATAGATATGGTTTCTACATTTCCTTCATCCATCCAATTGTTCTTGGAATAGAAATCGGCTGCCAAAGAATTTGTCGTTTTTCCCTTTATCCAATTTCTATTAGCATATTGGTCTATCGCCGGCTTATCATCATCCCCATTGTCCGGACCCACTATTTCAGGTATTCCACCACTGCCACCATCTCCCTCCAACTCCTTCAGCACCGACAAATAACGGTTGAAATAATTGGTATCGATTTCCATCCTCTTGTTTGCCTGTTCTGTGAGCAGCTGGTTCTTATACTGGAATCCCTGCAGGGCAAGTCCTAACTGCTGTTGCAACGCATTGTAAGCAATTTCTGCCTGCGCTGCAGAGTTCTGCAACCGTGCATCCTTGATGGCATTATCAAAATCAAGCATTGCCCTACTGATGGCCTCTCTTGCAGTTGCCACACGCGTCTGATAGGTATTAAACATACTTACCTGTGACGATTCACCATATCCGTCATTCATAAGGCCTGCAGAAGCCATCTGCTCCGCATTGGCACCGTACTTATTACTTTCCTTCTGCCAATCCACATACGCACCGGACTGCTCCTTGGTGTAGTCCTTCTGCGCCTGCTCTCTCTGCTGTTCAATCTGCTCTATGGCAAAATCCGTTCTCTCCTGCTGAATCTGCGCCATCCTGTCAGCCCACTTCTGGGATTCTGCTATCTGCGCCTGATAGAACTCGTCCGACTTGTTTGCCATATCCGTATACATTTTCTCTGAATCCGACAAAGCCTGCTGCTTCTGCTCTTCGATGCCCGTTGCCGTCATACTATTATTGGCCATGATTACTCCCTCCTACCGCTTTATGTATCCACCGACGAAGCACTCCAGCGTTGCCGTTTCAATGCTGAACCTCGTCTTGGAATGGAACTTAAGCTGAATATCCTTAAACTTCTTTCTCTTGATTCTGCTGACAAAATAATCAGTGATACCCTCATAGGTACCTATCAATTCAAAGTCCGTGTCTTCCGTCTTGGCATACACCTCTACATCTCCGGTAGCCTCCACCACACAGCCCCTCTTATTGGTTGTCTTCTGATGCTGCGGATAATTGAACCTATCCTTCGGCGTGGTCCACCAGCTTACCACATCACCTTCCATATCGGTCAGCGTATACACCCCATCTTCTGTTCCAAGGTATAGAACACCGCCATTTACCCTGGCGCCGGTGATAGCCTTTTCCATCTCCCAATAGAACCACTCATACTCTCTGTGCCCATCATTGGAAAATGTTCCCCTGCCATCTGCAAGGTACACCCTGTTTCCTATGAACACCATCAAATACCCTTCCCACTCGGCAAGGATCATGTCCTTATACCCTTCCTCAGTAGTCAGTTTCCTGTCTGCCAAAGAACTCCTGTGAGCAATGGCCTGCTCCGCCGTGATATCTCCATTGATACCCTCCATACCTCGCTCACTGAAAAAGACAATATCGTCATTAAAATTAATGGCGCCGCCTACACACCCGGTAGAAATACTGGAGTGCACACTTGGGTATATCTTTCCGTACTCATGATCATTGGTGGGCGTATGATAAAACACCGTGGTATTGGCATGGGACGGCTCCTTGAATGCCCACAACGCATTATTGCCGGCCACAAGCCCCCTTATCGGTGCCATATCCAGCCCCTCATTGTAATAATCCAAATCACTACAATAAGACGGGTCATCCAGACTACAATGGAATATTGTATTGGGATACTCAGGATTTCCACTAAAAAACACCCTGTTGTCGAAAAGCTGTAACAGAGTGCATTTATTGATTTTATCCCGGTACCCCTCCACCGTTTTCCTAAACTCTACCGACACATTATCCTGCCCATCCGTAAGCGGTACCTCCGGCGCAACCTCAAAAGTAATCTTGCCTGCCTCATAGTCCACTGTAAAAGCCTGCGTCTCCTCGTCATTTACCTTCACGATGGGCACATAATCACTGTCAATGTACTGCGCATCCAAACAATACTCCGTACTCTCTCCGTCGGCAAGGAAAGTATTTATGCGCTTCCCGATAAGCAGGTTCACATCTTCATATATAGTTCCACCGCCACCGGGCCTTCTGGCTATGGATGTTGTGGGTGTGTACCCCTCCACTTCCTTAATACTGCTGCCATCATACTGAAGATAATGCTTCCCGTCCTTGAAATACCACACACCACCGTACAAGAACCCGTCACTCCTGGCAGGATTTAACCCACTGTACAACTCTGTCTTCACACCATCCACAACCCTGTACAGACTCGTGCCGCTGTGCACCAGCATCTCTTCCGTTTCTCCTGCCTTATAAAAGAAAATTCCGTACACAATCCCCTCAAAAGCTTCTTTCAACTCCATCTTGGGACGTGTACGGATACTTTCCGTCTCCTTATAATCCTTCCAAATATTCACACTGTCCGGGCTTCGCACCAGATTGATTTCCTCTCCACGAAAATCCACCCCTCGGAAATTACTGTAGATTCTCGGAATCAAATTATTGTCAGGCATCATATACTATAACCTCCGTCAACATAGATGCCGCCCATGGAATACCTGGGGTCTAACATCTGCTTCAACTCTGCGTACCTGTTCGCATAAATTTGACCATACTGTGAAGATATATCACTCTTCAAAAGGTCTGCAGCAATACCATACGGCATAATTTCCAGCACATCGTTTGGAAGTTCGAACTCATAACTGTCCTTGGTGCTCTCCGTGATTCTCTCCGGATACTTGAAATAATCGATTTCCATCACACCATCTTCCAAAGCCTTGATGATGGTACCCTGTGCCTTATAATCCACCTGTACACCACGCACAATGCCCAGCTGATACACCTCATACTTGCCAGCTTTTTCAATCCTGGCAAAATCAATCAGGTCTCCAGCCTTAACAGGTATCTCCACATACCCGGGCAACTTCTTGAACCGAACCATCTCAAACATGACCTGATTCATAACATCGTCATGCTTCCTTGCAATGTCGGGATCATCTGTAAGCATTTCACTATTGGGATTTAACTCCTCAATAAGCGCCAACACCTTCCTTTTCATCTCCAACTTCGTCATATCACTCAGCCCCTCCAAATCTTCTTCACTATCTCATCAATCTTCCTTCTTGCCTCCTTCAAGGCTGTTCCGGTAGCCATGGCGTCTGCCGCATAACCAGCTTTGGTGAGCGTCTTATCCGTCTTTGGCAAGCCGGATGATATCATCCCCTGCAATGCACTCTTCCCCTGAAGCTTCACATCATAACCCATCGTATTCCCTTTCCGCATCTGCAACGATTGACTCATACTCCTCCTCCGTAATTTCATAGAAACTGTCCTCACTGACTCCCTCGGCTAAAAATATTTGCTTTCCATAACTACTTCCATCCGTTAAAACTTTGCCTTCCTCGGCATACAAAACAATTCTTGATTTCATATATACTTCCTCCCTAAGCTAAAGCAATTGTCCAATTGTCTCTGGAAGCAACCAAATTAAGCCACTCATTACTTGTACTTCCATCATTTTTTCCTACACTTGTTTCAAAAGCCATATTCACTGCCTTTTTTGATAGTGTGCAAGTTTTACGGATGGTCTCTTGCGAAAGTACACTAAAAAGATTATTAATACTTTCTTTTGAAAGTTTTTCACACTTCGAAAATTCTATGTCACTTCCAATTTCTCCTGTCAAAATTAGATTTTCAAGGTTTTTGCAACCACTAAACGCATAAGCATTAAACACTGCCGATAATTGTATATCTGTTATAGTAAGGTTTTTCAGTTTTGTGCAGTTATAAAATGTATTAGTAAATGTAATAGCCGACCCAACACTAATTATTGCGGTAACCAATTCGGCACACCCAAAAAAGACATACGACATTCTATCGACAAGTGAAAAGTTTACATCCGTCACTTCTTCAAGTTTGCTATAAGCAAACATTCTGTCTACAATGGTAGGTATAACCGCATACTTGGGTTTATATGTATCTTTATTCCACCCGCAACCTGCAAAAGCGTTACTATAATTTGTTAATTCTCCATTTTGCTGAAAAGCATCCCAAAACAAATTATATTGATGACTGCAACCCTCTTCATATTTCTCTGAAAGCCTTTCATCCATCATCTGTATAGCATTCTCTGCACGGTCTACGAGACATTCTATTGCTTCTCCCGTGGCTTTCGCATCCGCTGCACAGCCCTCTTTTGTCAGTGTCCTGTCTATCCTACTCAGGCTCGGCACCTTTCCTGTCAGTATTTTCTTTTCTGCGCTCATATCCATAATCTACCCTTTCCATTCGGTTCTAATTATATAACTGGATGCTTAAAGTGACATATGGAGCGGAATACGCACTATCCATGCGCACCACCATATCTGTAGACGCCTCTGTCTCAATCTCAAACCCTTCATCCGCCGGCAATGCATATGTTTTCTTTGACACTTGCTTCACTCCAACTGTTATAGCCAGCGTCGGTTCGGTACCGGTTTCGCTACCGCTACACACGAACGTTCCCTTGATACGCATCTTACTATAATTGCCCACGGGAATATCTTTGGTCGTAAAAGTACGGTTTTCGCCGTTCCATCCTTCACTTTTTAATAAAATATCCTTACCAGAGCGGACAATGGTACTATCTGTACTATTGGCAGCCCATGTGGATGTTTCATCAAATTTTGCATCAGGGAAATGCGTTTTTAATGTTTCCAGCATTTTCTTTGTAGTCATATCCGCTGTGATTAGGCCGCTATACTTTAAGGCATCATACAGCTCCGATGCTGTAATTCCACCCATTTCACATCTATGAAATGCCATCAAAAACACCTCACTTTCACATTGACATCCTTTTCCTGCGGTTCAAAAGTAAACTCCAAATACCCCACACCCGATTTCACATCAACAGGGCATACCCCATACACATCCGTGTAGATATCCACCATTGTATCCTCTTTAATGGCTGCATCCTCCAACCGATACACAGTTGCCTTTGCTTCCAGTAAGAAAGTAAACATGGTCCCCACATGCGCCTGCAGTTGCGCCGTTGTAGCATACGGTGACATATCAGGAGCCACATACCCATCCAGCCTCTGGTCAAAAGTATTCATTCTATCAACCAGCACCTCCTTGACATCCTGAATTACTTCTTTCAGATACGATATTGCCCTGCTTATTACCTTGTTTGCAACCGGTCTTTCCGATGCCATATCAAGTTCACCATCAACCACCGGGATTTCCTCCGGCCGGATTTCCTCCTGCTCAAAATCGTCTCCCTCCGGGTAAAGCCTAAATATCTTTGGCCCGTCCTCATCATACCCTATAATCGTCTGTGGTTCCGTATCAGGATTCAATTCCACCTCATACCAAAAATCCGTGGGCTTGCTGATTACATCACCGAACTTAGTATCTGCTTCGGTCAATCCCATTGCCACCACGTCCGTGTCCTGCTCAACCACTACATCCTTCTGCATCATCACGGACTCACAATCCTTTTTCTCCACGACCTTTAACCGTACCACTTCGCCTGCAGAAAAAATGTATGCCGTTCCGTCTTCCTTTTTCGCACCCACGCTTATCTCACAGGCATCTCCCCTGGTTATGTAAATAGATAAATCCTCATTGATCACAAACATAATTCACACCTCACACCATATCCTTTATACAGGACAGTTCCTCAATCGCCTCTTCTACCGTCATTATTTCCTCTACTGGCTTAATAAACCCTCTTCCTTCGTCCTCGTACACAAGCACATCCCCCTCCTTCAGGTAAATGGTTGTATCGTAGATGCTCTCAAATCCTTCTCCCTTTACCCTGGATACGGAATGCAACACCAAATCCTTCACTGTCTGCTCCACGTGCTCACTCTTGTACTCAAGAACAGTATCCTTATTTACTTTAATTCCTGGATACATTTCCACGCTGGGTTTTTGAATAAATTTCTGATATTCCATTTTTAGTCTCCTTTCCTTCCCCCTTTCTTCATAACAGGAACTTCCTGCCATCAAGAAAAGGAGAGAGGGGTTTCCCCCTCTCCCTGCAATCACTTCTTTTGTTCGGTTTTCTTGGGTTTTTCTTCCACTTCTCCAAGCACCTTCACCATATTCACATTGACTGCCCTAATGCTGGCCAGCTGCGCATCGGTAACATGAATTATGTCGCCCTTATCCACGTCTTTTTTAGCGGCTTTGGAGTAAAAGGGAATCATTACTTTTACCTTCTTCATAGGCTACACCTACGCTGTTGCCTTCAAAGGTACCTTGATAACCTCAATACGTGCTTCATCGATGGTCTTAGCACCAAAGGTATCCAAACCACGGATGATGTCCTTGAACAGATAAGGATGACGAAGTGCTTCCACCTCATTAATCTGTCCGGCAAATGCGATAGCCTTTCTACCACGAATTGCACAATATACGTGCGTAGCATCCTTTGCAAGGTTATTGGTCATAACAACGTCAAAGTCGTCATACTTACCAACAACACCTCTCTTAATGAGTTCAGGGTTGTCGGTGGACAGGGTAATCAGGCAATTCTTGAACACATTGTAGACTCTGGGAGAAATTTCGATAACACCCTCTTCATCGAAGTCTCTTTCACGGAGTTCAACGATAGCGTCATCAATTGCCTGCTTAACAGCTTCCTGGGTCAAGTTGTCAGCCTCCACAAAGTTTTCTGCCTCTTTGATGAGACCAGCAACATAGCTGTCTCTTGCAACTGCCAACTTATGAGATGCCTTTCTCTTGTACTCGTCAGGAAGACCGGGAACGGACTGTGCCTTATCCACATCATCTACCAGGAAACCGAATGCATTTGCCTGATCAATAATGAGCATCTGGCCCTCATCGCTCATGTCTTCGTAATTGATGGGAGTTTTACCATCATACGCAACTACCGTAGGTTCGCCTACGCCCAGAATCTTCACGCTGTTTGCAAGTTTGCAATCGCCCTCATAGTCACGATTACAGTTCTGCACCAGCTTACACTTTACTTTCAAATCATCCATGATTTTCTTAGACCAAATGGTCTGAATAAAATTTGTAACTGCCATTTTCATTTCCTCCATTCATGTGAGGAAGCATCACCATTTCGCCATGGACCTTTCTACAGCCTTAAACAGTTCCGGATTCTTGTCGAAGTCCTTTACTGTGAAGGCTTTGGCTTCTTCCTTTGTATAGAAGTCCTTTACCGTTTTGTTGTCCGTTGTTCGATTGGTCATACTTCCGATTGTTTTGTATTCTTTTTTAGGTTGCATTTTGTTGAAGATTTCATAAATCTCCGTCACGGATGTATCCTTGCTGAATTTTGCAGCAAAGTCTCTAAAGTCCTTGCTGTTGTACACCTCTTCTGTTACACCAATTTTCTGCAGTTCTCTGCTCTTCTCCGTGTTGCCAATAAACTCGGTCAGATGTTTGAATACTTCTTTTTCTCTCGCATTCATACCTGCTGCCCCAAGTTCTGCCAAACGGTCAGCCTCTTCCCTTGCATCCTCAAAGCCACCTTTGATAATTTCATCAGCTTCAGCTCTGGCAAGAATCTTGATATCATTATCCGAATATGCCGGCGGTTCGGCGATATCAATACCCTTATCCTTGTAGTAACTTCTGAATGAATCCGTAATCTCAGATACATCTTCTTTGCCGGTACCTGCCTTCAGTACGCTTTCTAACTGGCCGTACTTTCTTTCATACTCCTTACGTACTTTAGCCTGTGCCCGGGCTTTTTCTTTGCCTACAATCGCATCTACTTCTTCCTGCGTGAAGGTCTTTGGTTCGGGTGCAACAATCTGCTCTTCCTCACCACCCATTTCTTCTGTAGTCGGTTCTACATTTTCAGAGTCAATCAACTCAAGGTTTTTTGTTTCGCTCATACGAAATTCTCCTTCCTATTTGTTCTTGGTGTTTGTTTCACCTTCTCCATACAGTTTTGGACTTGAATGTTTGGTCCGCATATTAAAAGGGCGCTCCCGGAGGAACATCCTGATAACCATTCTTTATTCAGTTTTTACTGGACTTCTATCCAGTCTTCAGCAAGCATGTCTGTCTGACTTGCAAGCCAAGGCACAACACCTTTAGGTGCATCAGGATTGTCTGTAACCAATCCATTTGTGACAATGTAGATATACGGCAATGTCATTTTGCTGTGCGCATCAGGTCTCTGCATCTCTATGTAGATACCCTTTCCGTTCCAGCCCTTTCGTGCTACCTTCTTTCCTGATTTCAATAACTCCAATGCTTTTCCGAAATCCATATTATTCTCCCTTCACACAGATATTTTCCCACTTTTTGTAGGCATCAAAATATGTTTCATTTTTATCTCCGTTGTATGTAATCTCATAATACATGCCATCTGAAACATTTGTGCTGACCAATGCTTTATTGTTCTGTAAAGTCTTACAAATCCAAACAATAAAAACATCGTCTTCTGTAATCTTCTTATTGTCCGTCTTTTCAACCTTCTCATTGAAATACTGCACAACAAGTTCTTTGCATAATTTCGCAAATTTGTCTCCACCCATATTCATCCCCTTTCCCTACTAAGCAAATTAGTTTTGCCGTTCGTATTCATTCCTTCTAAAAATTTATGCCGGAACTTCCGCTGCAGGTTCCATCTGTCCCATGGACGGCTGCTGCCCTGCCATCATCTGCATCCGTGCATCCGCAATTTGAGAAGCCTGTCCATCCAATCCATTATTCATAAACATCTGCGCCGCCTGCTGCATTGCCTGTGCCTTAGCTTGAATCTGTGCAATCTTCTGTTGATCTGCTTCTATCTTGTCACAAATTTCTAAAATCTTAATTTTAGGTGCCACCGAGTCATCGTCCAGCGCTTCTGCGTATGCTCTCAGTTCTCCAACCTTTTGTGCTGTAAAGTATCCATGAGTGAGCAGATTTTCTATGGTCTGCTCCTGCGCAAACTTATCAAACGGACTTTTGGGCGTAATGTCTATTTTGACAGATGCCTTCAACGCTACCAACGCACTCTGAGGAACCTTAACCACTCGGATGGTATCTTTGCCCGTCATCGGGTCTTTTATTTCTTCTTCAAGATTTACGCCCTCCGGAGAGTGCACAATTAGGTATTCTAACCATATCTTTGCGAGTTCTTCCAGAAAATCCTTGTAACTTTCTTTCTGCTCCGTCATTGGCGCCTGGCTTGCCTGCTGCACCGCTAAGATTGCTCTGCCTGAAGCCGTTTCCGGATTTACCTGGCCAGTTGCAATATCTCCTGCACCTGCAAGATCTCTCGTTACATTAATCAGGTCATCTACCAGCATCTTCACATCTGGGGACATCTGTGAAGGCGGAATAGAACCAACCACCTTACGCACATCATCTACCGTCTGCCCGTTAGTTTTAAGCGTAGCACCTATTCGGTCTGCATCGTCGGGATTTTGCAACTTACTTGCATCCACTACTCTTTGTGGATATGCCTGGCTTTTCACTGTCAGCACACGCCTCATCTCGGTCCTATTGACTTCGATTTGATTGGGGATTAGCTGTCTAACCTCTCCTTCACCTCTGGCGCTTCCCTTTTTCTTTTCCCAGCACAGATGAGCTATAGGATACATTGTAAGACCTGTGTCCTCATCTTCTACAATGGTTACCCATCTTGACGCACATGAGTAATGGACCGTTCCGTCTTCCTTGTATAACTTGAGCACGATTGTGGCCATGTTATCCTTTTCAATCTTAGCCGCATCTCCGCTTTGTTCGAAGTTATCCATGTCCCCGATGATAAAATCTTTTTTGTCCTCACTCATGCCATGTGCCAAAGCATATTCGATGGCATTGGAAACAGGCATTCTCTTTTTGATTAATATGTATGGTTGCTTCTGGATATCGTCATCGTTCTCATTTCCGTAGTAGACATCATTTTTGTCTACCACCTCATTCATAGGAAACATGGATTCCTTGTCAAAGTCCACATAGATAATACCCTCATCATTTATGGCACTATCTTTGGTCACTTCCCTGCCCTTGATGTCAATCTTATCTCGTTCCCATATCCTACGAGCATATCGGTTCAGCATCTTACAATATTTGTCTGACTCTTGATAAAAAATAGGATTTGCAAAATTCTCCGAAGAATAGTTTGCCATATACAAGTTATTATGAATGACTGCAACCTTATACTTGACTATGGGTTTGATAAAATTCTTCTGTACCGGAGCCACATCACCCAATTTTGCGCCATCCCACTGGTCTCCATTGTACATACGATAATTCCTGTCCGTATCTGTATAGATGCCAGTCATGGAATGATAACTTCTTCCCTTTTCGTACAGTGACCATATGGCCGTTTCCCGAATTTCCTCTATCTTCATCTATCTCACCACCTTCCCGGAACGTCTTCCTGCCCCATCGACGTCCCATCATATCTGTCAATGTTTCTCATGATAATTTCCGTCCTTTGTCTCTCGTACTGTACTTCCTTACTTTCCTTATGCTTTTTCAACACTTTCACAGGATTTACAACAGAGGGCATATCCTTTTTTATCGCCTCCCTCTTTCCCAAATACCTGCCAATAAAAAGGCACACTATGTTCAGTGTGCCGAATGCAACGATTGATAAAGTATCCATCTCGTTCTCCTTATATAATTACTATTTTTTCACCATAATCCTGCTTTGGTGTTTGCTTTTGCTGTATGTTGAATCCATAGTAAGGATCCATTCTAATGGGGTCATTGATAAACACCACCTGCTCCCTTATCTCGTGCGCAATGGCCAACCCCATCATCTGATCATCATGGCCGCCTTCCGGAGCTTCAATTCTTCCCTGCTCGTTTTTTACAATCGTAAGCAGTTCTTCCAGCGTATCCTTATCATTGATACTGTCCGTATCATCACGAACAATGGCAACCAGCCTTGATATAATGGTTGGTCTTGTAAGGGACGTGGTTTTGAAACCGAACCGCTTTTCCTTCTTGCCCGTGTAGGTATCTACCGCCTCTCGTACATACTGATTATGGTACCCAAGCCTTTGCAGTTCTTTTATGGGGTATGAATCGAAGTTTGCTTCAATGCCTATCAGCGCATCTTTATAATATTTCCCGAGACAATACATTTGCCTTGTATACTGGTCTGCATCAAACTGGTGCTTCAGTGTCGCCACCTGCACTCCCGTTCTTGCATCCAGCACATGCCCGGTGAAATAATCACTTCCCTCTCCTGCCGTATCGCCACCGATACAGTACTTTGTTATCATCGGCGTGTTTGGTACCTGATATATCCGAATGTATCCGTTATTATCGTTTTGCCACTTGATATTCGTAATTTTGATTCCATCGTAATCATAAACGAAATATCCCACCTTCATAGGCTTAGGAATATTCTCAAGCCGTATCAGTATCTTACCGGTATCAAATACATTCTTTCCGGATAACAGGAAGGCTTCCTTGGGAGTACACGGATACTCCTGCTTGATTAAATCCTTATCCAGGTACTTTTCGTATTTGTTCCAATACCAGTACAGCTGCTCTGCATCCAAATGCTTCTCGTTTTGTAGCCACTGCAGTCTCTCGTTAATCCAATCATTCCTCGATGAGATAAATGCAAGAAACTCTTCCCGGGCTTCATCACTCGGAAACTCTATCCTGTATTCCTTTGTTTTCCACCATTCGTAAAAACAGTTTATATGCACACCACTGTCCCACATTTTTTGATAATCATTGTAGCCGTTGGCCGTGCTTTCATATATCTTGATACAATCCCTTGTAAGCGCTTCACCTAAAGCACCCTGAATGGGTGATATACCATCTTTCCAGAAGGCACATTCGGAACCATGGAAGAAATTTATAGTTCTGGAACGTCCCACGTGCTTTGTTGCCGTGTCCACAGCCCAACTACTGTTCAATTTGGAAAACAGGAGTTGTCTTCTGTTATTGAATTTCTCCGTTGGCTTTAGGGCCTCCGGCAGCTGTGAGTATGGGAACTTTGCCTTGTTCTCAAAGATTGCTTCCGCATTACCACTCTCGTCAGCCAGTGTAAATCCCTCGAAATTATGACTTATAATACTACACGCCAACTGATATGCCGTCACAAGTGTAGTAAACCCCTGCTGTCTGCCTTTTAACACAAGTATTGATATTTCTGTTAGCCTTCCCTCATGAAAGTCCTCTATGGACCGATTCAGGGTTTGCATAAACTCCTGTTGTACATCGTTTAGAAAAAATGGTCTTGTTTTCTTATTCTTATCAACAACCACAAATACCAACTCAATCAGCAGTTCCGGATGAGCCACTATCTCATTACGCAGCGGCTCATTTTCAGTCATTTCTATGGCCACAGCATTTCGAAACATCTTGTCAAACTCTATACTCTTAAGCTCTTCCCATTTATCTTTCCTCTTTTGAATTAGAAAACCTGCAGTATATCCCATCTATATCAAATCCTCTAACTTGCTCATAGTGACATTGCCCTCAATTCTCGTAATATATGAGCCCTGCATTTTATTCATCTGATCCAATGCCTTTAATTTGTTACTCAGGCTTGCCGGTACCTCTACCGTAAAAACCTCGCCATTCTTCACTATAGATATCTTCTCTTTCTTTGTCTCCTTTACAATGCCCGTAAGGTATTCCAGGCGCTCCTTTGCGGTCATTATAGTCTCTTTTGTCAGTTTCTCTTGTATCTCGTTATACCTTGCTAAAACCTTGCTATTATTAAAAAGCCTGCAGGCGTTCTCATCTATAGTTTTATCGGACATTCTGTCGGTATTATAGCTGTGCCTGTAGGCTTCTCTCTGGGACATCCCATCTACTATATTTCTAACAAAAGTTTCCTGCTTTGGCGTAAGCCGCTTTGCAGTTTTATTACTCATATCCCTTCACTTCCTTCCGGGTGATATCCTCCTTTTATGAACAACAAAGAGAGCACCTCACTACTGTGTGGCGCTCTCTTCACATTCGGAATTGTACTGGTGGGGATAAGCCGATACAATTTCCATGATACTAATATAACACATCCAAAACGGGAATTGTGGGAATCTTTTTCAGACTCAATCCTGCTGCCCTTTGGCGCCTATTTTCTATTCCCTGTTTTTCCCTTCTTCTCTCCGTGTTCCTTCAGGTATTTTGTGACCGCCTTCGATGGATATGTTCTGTCATAATTCATAATGTCGGCCACCTCTGTCCAGGAATGACCTTCCTCATATCTGAGGCTTATAATTCTGCGCATCTTGCTATCCTCTATATTCGCTATGAATTTGGATATTCTATACTCAGCATCCACCGCCTGCTGCCGGCGCTTGAGTAAAAGCATTTCATTTTCCGTAATAACTGCCCGGCGCTTTTTACTCTCCTTCTGGTCTACACCGGTAATTGTTACCGTAGTGTAGCAATATGGAAATTCTTGCATTGAGGCGTGTACCCTATCCGATACATTCCCTACTCGTTGTTTCTTCAGGCGCTCTATCTTCTCATCTAATTCCTTAATCTCCTTTCGAAGATCTATCAGTTGTCCAAGTTCTTCTTTTGTCACCTCATGCACCTCCTTTCCTCTAATTGAACGGCAACTCGTCCTCGGTTCCCTCTGGAATATTCATAAAACCATCTTCTGTAGCCCTGCTGCCACAGAAGGTAAATTCCTCTACAATAAACTCTGTGTAATAAACCCTGCTGCCATCCTTCTCATATGAGCCTGTCACGGCTCTGGCGCGAATGCCTATCTGCTGACCCTTCCTTAAATACTTCTCTGAAAACTCTGCCTTGGCACCTATTGCCTTGCATGGCAGATAATCAGCTTGTCCATCATTTCCTTTTCTGGGACGGTCAACGGCAATCGTAAACCTTGCAATATGTACTGCATTCTCTCCGGCAGTCACCCTGATACCAGGATCCTTTGTAAGGCGTCCAATAAAACTACAGTTATTCATTCTACGCCCTCCTTATATACCCATTACCTGGGATACATACATATCTGCTGTATGCGTATACAGCACATTTGGATACTTTGCTACCGCATCCGAATACTTTTCCCACATCTTCTCGCCTTCAAAGGCACCCATGTGATATCTGATACACATTAACTCCTCATCCGTTAGATCAATCCATCTGAGTGCCAATATGCAGCTCTTTTCTCCATGCCCGGTTAATAGTTGCTTTTTGTTCCATTCGTAGGCCACGACATTGCCATAATCGTCCTTAACAGCAATGTACTGGTCCATCTTGCATATATCATGCAGTAGACCCACAATCATAGGGCTTTCTTCTCTCCCCCATCTCAAATGCATCTCTTTTGTCATATCACACAGATTTCTTGCTACATAGCATGAATGCTCAAACAGTGCTCCGGGATATGCGCCATGATGTGTTGCTGATGCCGGTGCTTCATAATACCCCTGCTCTTCCAACCATTCCAGAAAGCCTTCTTTATAAACTCCCTGTAAGCATTCCTTAATTATTTCCTTTTTCCGTTCTAAAGATATATGTGCCACTATGTATCCTCCTATTCTTCAATCCTTCTGCCAGGTGCCCACTGCTGGTGAATTATCACTATCGGAAATCCATCTATCCTCTTCCTCAGTTCCTTTGCAGCCATTTGAAAGCACTTTTCCTCGTTCTGATGTTCCACACACAACAACTCTCTATCTCCTCCATGGGGCGCTGTATCTTTTTCAAATACCTGCAGCCTCCATCTTGGTATTCCCCAGGCAAGTCTCTTTATCTTCACATACACAAGCCTGCTGCCGGCTATCATCTTGTATACCTCATTGAATTCATCCATCGTTCTGTCCTCAAGCCTCTATAAGTTCTTTTGACATTTTGATTTCTACACCAGTCTCTTCGTCTTTGGTCCTTATTACTGCTACTGTGTTGAATGCCCGGTATATGTTGGATTCCATATCAAAACAAGTCTTTTCTTCATCATATTGATAAATTTTACGCATCGTCTCCAATGCATCCTTTAACTGCTTAACTGTTCCGCTCATTCCTTCTCTCCCTTCTCCCGATATGGCTTCGGTAGTAGTTGCCAAGCGATTACTTCATCATCAACGGCATTATTAAACTCATCATACCCGTTGTAATGTTTGTTTTCCCACCAACCTTCCGGAATTATGTAACACTCCTCTTCTTCGTTCCATTCACCATCTATACATTCCCAATTCCAGCAACTGTCATTTTCTAAAACTGTACCATCTTCGTACATTGCAGTTGTAATAATATATTTGACTGTTCCGTCTCTCCATTTTCTCGTTGCAACAATCAATACCTCTGTTTCTACTGTTGGCAACCTCTCACTACAAGGAATCCACCCATCGTTGTATTCGGCTGCAAGGGATTTGACGATTTCGATTGAATTAGAATATGCTCTATGGCTTGAACCACCAGGATATTTAGTAAATGCATATGTTTCTAATTCTTCCAACCTCTCAATCAGTTTTTCAATAAATTCGTTCATTCTGCACCACCCTCCAACTCTTTCAGTTTTGCTTCTTCTTTGGTAAGGAATATTTGATTTCCTATTTCCGACATTGCAAAACTTCCAGAAATACTCATGATTGAATTTGAATAATAAAACACTATTTCATCGTCAGTTACTGGGTCATCAATGTAACTATCTGCCACACCAAATGAGTATCCAGTGATGGTAAATGGCTCCCATTTACCAAAAACATTATCCCAAACGGTATCTCCCACCTTACACGGCAACTCAACCAATCTGCCCTGCTCGGCTAAATCTCGGTATCTCTGAAATTCAGCAAGTGCATGGATTGTTTCATCAATACAATGTTGCATATCTTGTCGTGTTAATGAAATATCTCCTACCCAATTTTTTAACACTTCCAATTTGTTTTTGACTTCATCAATAGTTAATCTCTCCATATCACTCATCTCTGCTACCTCTTTTCACTATGTCGATTGCTCTTGCATATCCATTTCTTTCAGCCAGCACTATCCAAGGCTTTTTCTTTTCCACTTGCAACTCTTCAACCACCTTGTCCACATCGTAGGCGGTAGGCTGGTCTTTTATCATCCCTTGTATCATTTCTACACCAAAAATAAATCCTGCTATATAGGAAGATGGATTATAACGCCCAATTTCTTCTTCCATAGGTTTGTTGCCACAATGTAAACACTCTGCTTTTTTTATTGCTATAAACTTATTCAAAGCACTTCTGCTTATTAAATCTCCCATATCAATACTCCCTCAGCTGATCAGCAATCTCTTGAATGTCTATCGGGTTCCCACAATAGTCATAAACACTGTATATGCTTAACTTCTCTGCAAACTCGTCTATGACATCGTTCCGGAGATGCTTATCGTGACCCACTAACTTCTCAAGTACATCCTCGTACTCCGCATTTGTTATCTGGCCATTATACTTAAACTTCTTCAATTTGCTCTTCAAACTCATTGGCATAACTTATCCCCTTTACTTAATTCTTCTTCCGTCAGCAATCAACCACACTTGGTACAGCGCATAGGCAAGTGGGTTCTTGACATATTCATACTGTTTTGCCTTCTCATATTCTTCCCTTAGAAGCTCAATTACCCTTTCCAGTGTCATTGTCTTTCTCCCTCCTATTCTCCACGCCTGCTGCCATTATCGGAATATCTTCTCCATGGATGCAGCATACTTGTCCTTGAAGCGAATAAGACCATCCTTGTCCAAATCAATGGCATATGTATGCTGACCATCTTTAATGGTTACCTTGTCAAATTTGAATGAACTTACTGACATGATGGCACTTAAAATCACCTGCAACATTTCATCATCATCTCCAAATTTCTCCGTAACCCATTCCTTCACTTTCTGCATTCTCTCTTTTGTCTTACGCATCTTGACAGCCTCGTAGCAATCGCACTTCTCTACCGCCAAAGCCATTAACTCCTGTTCACTGGTTCCTTCCGGTGCATCCACCATTACTACCTGACCACACATAGGGCAGGGTGCTGACTGTTTCACTAATTTACTCATTTATGATTTCTCCTTCCTGCTATATCCTTGATATTCTTTTTGTAAAATGCACAATGTTCCTTTTCCTTGCACTGCGTCGTTGTTAAAATTCTGCACTCCTTTTTTTCCGTGTCATACGCAAAGCAATCTGACTTCTCTTTCCTAAACACCTACTTCACCCCTTTCTATCAGGCGCCACACATATAATTGGCTATTTCTTTATATTCCTTCTCCAGTGCCGCAATGGTGTTTTCAATCTCCTCCATCTTGACAATCAGAATTTTCCGCACACTGTCCGGCATGTCCCTAACCACTCCACATGATTCATGTTGCAATACTGCTGCCGGATGAGATACTTCCTCGGGTTCTTCCTTCTTGGACTCCTGCGCCGCCTTTTTCTTCCTTGTGGGCACATCCATACCATTTTCTACGAGGATCCTTATGATATCATCCTTCTTACAGCAGTTTTCATCAGCCAGAATCAATATCTGCTCCTTGGGATTCTTGGCCAACTTATACTCCCTGCATATATCTGCGTCACTCATGTACATGATTCTTCCTCCCAATACTCCACATAATACTGCTGCTGGGCATTCTTTTTTTCTTCCTGCCCTTCCACGGCGCACCGTCCAATCTTGACGGCGTATCCTGCCTTAATCAACATTCCTGCCAGTGCCAATCGGTCCTCCTCATTCCATTGCACAGACCCTTTACGCATACTGTAGATTCTGTTTCGTCCTGCCATTCTTATTTTCTCCCTTCGATTTCTCTATCGATGCCAGCATCTTCTGCTCAAATACCTTTGTGAACGCCTTTACCTCCGGCGTCATGCCGCAATTACGCATTCCACGACACTGTATGATGCGGTTATCTCGCCATTCCATGGTGTAATACGGTGTATCGGGTTCTTCTGCCTTACGGATGAAGAATATGCAAGTCTTTCCTTGGGCAACCTTTTCAACATATCCACCTACACAATGGTGAAGTGTAGCACCCTCATTTCGGATATCGTCTCCCGACTTGGGAACTACCATTATCAGCCCCTTACCTCTTATCGAGAATGCATCTGCTCCCTCACTGTGGGAGAAAATCTCTTCCATAGCCTTTTTCGTCTCGGCCATCTTCCTTTTGGCCTCACGTTCCTCTCTGGCTTTCTTCTCTGCTGCCCTCTTATTCTTCAGGGCCTGATACTCTGCAGCTGTTCTGTCATGGACCGCCTTAAAATTCTTCGGCATATAGATGAACATATTGTTGAGGTCGTAATGAAGTTCTTCGCACCACTTCAGGTATTCTATCCAGTCCTTGGCCATATTCTGTTGGCGCTCTATTCTTGGGTCCTCTCGCTCGGTATACCTGCGGTAGGCATACCTCCAGCAGCCGCCTCTCTCGCCCATCGGGTACCTCTCGCTTTCCCGCTCTATGTACCGGACCAGCTTATGGAGTGATGTTTTTCTGTTTGCCTGCTGCAGCAATTCCGTATTGCACTTGAATACCCTGTAATACTCACGCAACTGCTCCGGCTTAAACTGGAGCCCTATTTTCTGTGCTACCTGCAATAGTCTCTGCTCTTCGTTTGTACCATCTATCTCCTGCATCAGCTTTATATTTACCTTTGTCAGCCACAATATTTCATAGATGGTTTTTCCCTCATAATTCATTTTTCCAAGTGCGTTGTATCCCTTGTTTTCAATCACAAACTTGGCCAAATTATTCAGCCCCATCTTGCAAAGCCATTCCAATTTTGGAAATTCCTGGTACACCCTAATTCCCCGCTCATAATTCAATGCTACCGTGGGAATGTTTGTGGCCAGTACCTCAAGTGCACTATATTTCATAGGCGTATGGGCCCACGCTTCAGGAAGATTACCCGGATATAAAATTTGTTCAATCCAAGCGTATTTGCCCGTACTTGGGCACCAGCGTGGTAGCCCCCTTTGCTTATAAACATTCCACTCATAATCAGTATTGACTGTCTTTCCTTTCGGAAATGTATAAACAGCTCGCTTTGACTCGTGAATGAACTCCTCTATCCTGGTTTTACAAATAGCGCATTGGATGGCGCCGTCGTTTTTCAGTGTTCGTGCAGCATAGAAATATCTCAAAGCAAACCCATCTGCCGTAGGGTCCACATAAATAAACCACCGTACATCATTTGTTTGATATGCCAGTTTTCCCTTGGCCTTGTATGTAACCCTGCTGCCACAGAAGGGACACTCACCCTTTTCGTTATTCCTTAACCGGTATTTACTTCTGCTGACCATACCAACAGTTCCACAATGGGTACACTCACACTCTGCCTTACCCGACTTCACCTCCTTGTAGATTACATATCTGGAAAATCTCATTCCTGTTTCCCATACCCAGTCAAAAAACGCTTGCGGTGGTTCCTTGAACGGTTCCATGGCCTCGTCTATCTTCTTTAACTCCTTATTATGCTTTTCCTCCAGCCTCTGCTCTAATACCGCATTCTGGAACTGCCTCACCGACTCCCACGGATAGGGATATGGACGCCACCAGTAGTACCGGTCATGTATTTCTGTTTCATACTTTTTAAAAAAGTCGCCGATGAGCTTCTTCTCCGCTTCGGTACGAATCAGCACCCTTTCCTTGGATTCGTACTCTTTTGTTTTGCCGTTATAATAAGAATCCCTGAAATTGATTTCGTCCATGTTGTAAAAAGAAGCCGTCAGCCATTTTACCTTTGACTCTTTCAAATTCTGCGTGATATAATCATCCTCAGACAGAAATGTCCTTAATACTGCTGCCGTATTTCCTTGTTTGAGCTTCGACACCTCATAGAAATTCAGTAGCAGTATTTTGTTGTCCTCAATCATCCTTGCCGTCACAATATGCCTTATGTCTTTCAGCTGATTGGCCAGTTCCATCAGTTCCGGTGTTGCTTCCTCTCTGGGAACCTTAGACAGTGTTCTCTTATCCATGACTGCTGCCTCCTACATTCCCAACATGGAGAACAGATCCATCTGGCCTTCCATTCTGTTCTTCTTGGGTGCTTCCGGTTCTGCCTTCTTTTCAACAGCCGGCGCCGTGTTCTTCGGAACAGATACTTTTTTCGCCTGCTCTTCACTGCGTTTCTTCTGTTCTTCCTTCTGTTTCTTCTCACGCTCTGCCTGTTCACGGGCTCTCTTTTCTTCCTCAGCCTTATCATCCATGTGGTAATAATCCTCTGCCCACTCATACACCACTTCATCACGCACCGCTACACAGTTGCCGCTACTCTTCAACTTCTTAGCCTGGGCTACAATATAGTCAAAACACTTCTTCCAAGTCTTATGCTCCAGGCATACATCCTCTGACAATCCATCATCCTCTGCACATCTCTTCAGTAGGTACCCAATAATAGGCTCTGCAAAACCATCCTTTGTGGCTTCTGCCAGTTCCTTCTGAAGCTTCTCCTTTGCTTGTTCCTTAAATTCACTCATGGCTTATCCCTCCATTTCTATTTACCAAATTGCAGGCTCCAATCCTGCTGCCAAGTTCGGTATAAAACAAAACCCCTCCGGCACTCCACCGTCACTGCACTCCGCACTGACCTCTTCTACCTCCTCAGGCTCTTCCTCTGCCACATAATTCACACCGAACTCCTTCATCCACAGTTCATGACTGTACTTGGCTTCAAAGGCCCTCTGTGCTACTTGACTAAGATGCCGTCTGACCTCTGCATTATTGTGCGGTGCATCAGGACCATACTCATGATGTCTTTCATTACACACATACCCCCACAGACCATAATGCTCTGCCTTTTCTCTAAATGCACCCCAGCGTCCAAACACAAAATGATGCTTATGCAGACCTGTGTGGCGCAACTCTCCATAATATCCGTTTCTCTCCGCTTCTTCCCTGCACAGGAAACATTCCCTACATTCTGCACTTGTTCTCTTCTGTATGATGCTCTTAGCCATCTCAATCTCCCTTTTCCTTCCATGCTTCCAGTTCCTTCTGGACCGCACTCTGCATCAGGTTCTGATACTCATGCCAACCATCCCGGAGCGTATATACATGCGGTTCTGCCTTTTCCATCAACATCTCCCACAATTCCGCTTCCTTGATAGGCTTTCCCTTGGCATTCTTCCATCCGTTCTTTTCCCACTGAATATGCCACTGATTCTGAAGCGTGTGTAAAACCCGTTCGCACTTAGTAAATACTAAAGCGGAGCAGGATTTCTTCAGCAGGAAAAACACATTGATTATAGCCATCAGATTCCCCTGCGTTTCGGTACCGTTTTTCACATGCACAAAACCCTGTCTTGTCACCGGCACACCATCCTTTATGCACTCCACCAGCCACATAGCCACGCCGTCTCTCTTCGCAGGTCCTCTCCACGTGGATTCTATAAACACTCTTACCTCAATCAACTTGTGTCACCTCCCGGGTCAATCAGCTTCATCGTGTAATGCTGGTATGGATATTCCGTTACTGGATTAAAACCATTTACCACCGAATCCTTTACGATGTAATATCCCTTCTTCGGCTTTGGATCCATTGACCACCGCTTCCGATTTATGACTTTTCGTATCGGCTTTGGTGTTATTAGGTTCCTGCTTCTCGTGTACGTCGCCCAGGTACCATCTTCCTTGGTTTCCTTTTTCACTATGTACTCGGCCAACTTCTTATAATCACCATCTTCATACAAATCCACAAAAGCCTCTGTGCCCGGCCAGAACTTCTTGACCAACTTCACTGTGTTCACTTGGTCAGTTGCTATATCCTCTATCACCAAATGATGATGCAGCGCCTGACCCCTCTTTCCTCTCTCCGTGACTGCTATGTACTTAAACGGTACGCCTGCTGCCTTGTACGCCTTCCTCATGTCTGATACAAACTGTTTCAGATGCTGTTTTGCTTCATCGAACACCTCAGGGCGTTGCCCCGGTCGGTACTTCAGTATCAGATGCCAGTCTCCTTCTTTGAAGTTTGCCAATATCAACCTCTGCACCCTCTTGTTCTTATTCGTCAAATTCTGTCTCGCAATATCCTCCGGAGTTCTCTTCCTCTTCTTGCTCCGTGGGACACCCGGGGCACCATAGTTTCCGGGATAGTGTTTCTCTACCTCAATCACCTTCCCAAGGTGCCATTCATTCTGCACATACATATCTGTGTACCACTTCCTAACTTTAATATCTTAATCGGGCAATGAAAAAGCTTGGAAAAGCCTTGTTTTGCTGATTATTCGTTGACTTTCAAGCCCTAAAGTGATACACTGTATTTAGGTGTTTTGGTGTATCCATTTAGGGTAGCCATTGGAGCAGTCTGCCAGGTCTGCTCCTTATTTTTTGCCTCAATACGCCTTTTGTTGTATAATCACCTTAAGGAGGTGATTCTCATGGACCATGCTACGGTTAAGGTTATCGACCTTTGGGCTGTTGCCAATCTAATGAAATCCGATAAAATGAAAATTGTTGAGGTTCGGATATCTGATGATGGCTCTCTTGATTTCACGGCAATGACATCAAGAGATGATTTTGAGGCCGTCGATTATGATTCGGTCGAACCTATTGAGGGTAATCCGTTGTTGCAATGAAATAACTCACTTCATGGCGGCATTCCATTCTTTTGAGTGCCGCCCGGATTTCCTCCCCGATTTCGCCACTCCTTTCCCCTGTAACAATTACATCAACATGGTTTGCCTTTTTATCCCTGCTTCTCATTACCCTTGTATTCTTTATATCTGTTCCCATTGTTCCGCATCCCCCGACATCATATTTCCTATCCCCATCAATGCCAGATTGAACAATATGCCGCCACACACCATTGCCATGTTATTTCCCGGCCCGTCCAATGCTGAGATAAAAAGAAAAAGCCCAAAGAATCCTACTCCCAGTATTACTTCTCCAAGCTTTTTCATCTTTCTGTTTCTACTCTTAATCATTGCTACTTGTTCCTTTCTCCTGTTCTCTCTTCCATTCTTCAAATTCCCTTTGATGCTGCGGATCTGCAAAATACTCTGTGATGGCGTCGCAAAGCATCCTGCCTAATGACAATCCGGTATACGCCGGAATCTCTGCCTGGTTTATGTATCCCATACTTATCCCTCCGTTTGTTCTGAAAAGTTGAGTGCTGATAATCTTTCCAAAACATGATTTCTTTGCCGGGGAGCCCTTTTTTTAATTTCAATCTCCACTACACGCTCGTCCAGCAATTTAGCAACATCTTCCTTTAACTCGGATAAATCCGTATACTCTTCGATAAAACCTTGTGCACCTTCGTCCACCTTGAGTTTTATCCTCTCCGAGACACAATTTACGTTACATTTCTTTACCGTAATGATGTTATCGTCTGTGATTCTTGCCAACAGTTCTCCCCGGTTATTAGTTACAATAATTTCTGAATACTCTCCATTTCCAATCTTCAATTTACTTACCTCTCTTCCTATTTGCTTTTTTGTTTTCTCCTGTACCCTCTATGTGATACGCAATAATGCTCACGGCATCTGGTCTCGTCAGATGTGTGGCATCCGTAAAGCACATTGCATACCACGCTACTGGGCAATGCAGACGTGGTGTTCCTCACGCACCACATACAGGGCACAGGGCTTAATACTGCTGCCGGTGTTATACCAGCATTCTTTCTGGCATTCTTGGCTTAAGAAATTTATCGGTATTTACTTCGAGTGCTCCACACACTAACTCGTATTCAAGGAATGTCATTCTCCTATGTCCGTTTAATGCCATGTTTAATTTGGGTAATGGTATACCAGTTTTTTTACTTACATAGGTTTGCGAAATTCCCTTTTCGTCCAAATACTTTTTAACTTCATTTTCCATCGCCATTCTATAATCACCTCCTGCAATTTCAGTAACTCTGAAGTTATTTACATTGTATGTCTGTTATTCTGAATTGTCAATATATAATTTCAGTATTTCTGAAATTTTTATTTACATTTACCCAAACAAGTGCTAATATCCATATAAAGGAGGACAGATATATGACTTTCGGACAAAAATTAAAAAAAGCAAGATTAGAAAAATGCATGACACAAAAGCAACTTGCGGAACAGCTATACGTAAGACACAATTCTGTAAGCAATTGGGAAAATGATATAAACAAACCTGATCCAAGCACCATTGAACACATATGCGGTATATTAGATATTACTCCCAATTATTTACTGGCAATTACATCTGAAGATTTTTCTCCCGCTGAGAAACTTATAATAAAGAAATACCGTGCTCTAGATAAGCACGGCAAAGAAATGATTGATTTCACATTGCAAAAGGAATGGGAACGATCTACTAACGTATATAGTTTTCCATTTGTTAATGCTGCTCATGAGCGTACAGGTATTGAAGTTACCGAAGATATGCTTATGAATGATAATGATATAATGGATTCTGACAGTTTTTAATACAAACTGTTAAAAAATATTTTTACAAAAGGGGAATTGTAAAATGAATTATGAAACACTTTTAGACGTAGCCTTCTCTGAAGGTCTTATTGTCAAGGAAAAAAATCTGCTGGCTTACGATGGTCGCATAAAAGGAAATCGCATTGCCATACGAAAAAACTTCGAGAGCACTGCTGAAAAAGCTTGTGTTCTTGCTGAAGAACTTGGACATCACTACACCACATCCGGAAACATTCTTGACCTTGCAGATGTGCAAAACCGCAAACAAGAGTGTTGTGCTCGATTATGGGCCTACAATAAAATGATTGGTCTTTCTGGCATAGTATCCGCTTATAATGCAGGGTGTAAAAACACGTATGAAATGGCAGAACACCTTAATGTTAGTGAAAGTTTTCTTCAGGAAGCATTGGTCGCATACAGAACAAAATATGGTTTATACGCTAAATCGGGCAACCATCTCATTTATTTTGAGCCAGTTCTTGAAGTCCATGAGATAAAAGATAACTTTGAAAAGCTCTGTACTGTTCAGAAAGAATTCGTTACATATGATGCAAATCGAGCGAAAGAACTGCGAGGAAACTGTCTATGAAAAGAATTCTCATACTATTTTTTTCATTAATCCTTGTAACGTCCCCCATTGTGGCATTCGCAAATGGTAATCTTATCGTACACATTACATATAGCGGTAAATGCTATCATACGTCCGATTGCAGTTTTCTGCATTCGGATATAGAGGTTACTTTATCCGAGGCCGTAGATATAGGGTTAGAGCCATGCTCTTATTGTGACCCGCCTGAATTAGAATATAAAAAAACTACCAAGCAGAACAATTCAAGTTTATATACATCAGATACCAAAAAGCCGTGGTATAAAGCCGCTTATGATTACATCGATGACACGTTTGGCGTAGATTTTTTCATTCTCGCTATATACTTATCCATTTGCATTATCGTATTTATTGTTCAAAAGTTTTTGGTACTATTACAATTTCTTAAATGGAAATTCAAACGCTGAAAATTAACTGTTGTACAGATATTCTGTTGACATCAACAAAATGGTAATGGAATTTTTTGAATAATTTCTTAATTTTATGACACTTGTGTTGACTTTTTCACCATTTTGGGTATATTATACAAATGTAATAAGTATTATTACACTGTTAATAAGCCTTAGGTGATAAGCCTCCCGCGATAAGGGAAACGCTGATACCTAAGGCTTTACTCGTTTAAGGAGGTTTTCAAAAGATGAAAACAGCAATTTTAATTGACGGCGGATTTTACCGCAAACGCGCTTCCTTTTTATGGGGAAAGAAAACTCCAGATAAAAGAGCAGCTGAACTGATGGCCTATTGCAACTCTCACATGAAATATGTACAGCAGTATGAGCCAAGCAGTCTATACCGTATTTTTTATTACGATTGCCCACCCTTGGCAAAAACGGTTTATCACCCTTTATTAAAAAGAGGAATTGACTTTCGTCATTCCGAAACACACTCATGGACAGAATCCTTCTTTTCAGAACTAAGGAAACAACGTAAGGTTGCATTAAGACTTGGAGAGTTATCTGATGACGATGCTACATACAATATTAGCACAGCTGCATTGAAAGATATCTGCTCTGGAAAGAAACAAATTAGCAATCTCACAGAAAATGATTTTTCCGTTTCTTTCAAACAAAAGGGTGTCGATATGAGAATCGGTCTTGATATTGCCTCCCTGGCGTATAAAAGACAAATTGACCAGATTATTCTTATTGCCGGTGACAGTGACTTTGTGCCTGCTGCAAAGCTTGCCCGTCGGGAGGGTATTGATTTCATTCTGGATCCAATGTGGGCTAATATTAAAGACAATTTATTTGAACATATAGATGGTCTACACTCTCAATGGGGACGTAAGCAAAAATAATTTACAGAAAATAAAAATCGCCCGGTGCTACCAACACCGAGCGATTCAATTAGATATATATCCGAAGACACATACCAAAGACAATCATATTCTAACATCTTCGGACAGCCTTTGCAAGCAGGACACCCTGCAGGCTGTTATTTTTATACCATAAATTCAAAGGAGGCACATTATGAACGCAGTAATTTACGCACGCTACTCTCCCGGACCTCGCCAAACAGACCAAAGTATTGAGGGACAGGTCCGTGACTGCATGGCTTTTGCAGAAGAAAATCAAATCACAGTTTTAGGCGTGTATGCAGATAAGCATATCTCCGGTACTGACTTTGAACGCCGATCAGAATTTAATAGAATGATTCACGATGCAGAGAAGGGACAGTTCGAGGCCATCATCGTCTGGAAGATAGACCGCTTCGGACGTGACAGGGAAGAAATCGCTCTAAACAAAATCAAACTGAAAAGGCACGGTATCCGTCTGCTCTACGCTAAGGAAGTCATTCCGGACGGTCCTGAAGGCATCATATTGGAATCCCTCATGGAAGGATTGGCTGAATACTATGTGGCTGACCTTCGCCAAAAAGTAAAAAGAGGACAGAGAGAATCTGCCCTAAAGGGTCTTGCCGTATCCGGACAAGCAGCCTTCGGTTACAAAATCGTGGATAAGCGCTACCAGATTGAAGAAAAGGAAAGCTGGGTGGTTCGTTATGTTTTCGATAACATCGATGCCGGGAAAACCGGCGCCCAAATAATAGATGAACTGGAAAAGATGGGCGTAAGAAACAGAAAAGGGGAGCTCATTACCAAAAACGGTATTTATACCATGCTCCGCAATCGGAAATATATCGGGGAATGCTTCTATGATGGTATTGCCATTCCTATCCCCCGTATTATCCCCCAGGAGCTCTGGGATTCCGTTCAGGCTAAGATGATTAAGCGTCCTCGTTCTTCCGGCGCATACAAGGCCACAGAGCGCTACATGCTATCCTGCAAGGCATACTGTGGGGAGTGTGGCTCCCTTTTAATTGGTGAATCCGGAAAAGGAAAAGGCGGCACCGTATACCACTATTATAAATGCGCCCAGAAGAAGCGCAAGAACGGCTCAAACAAATGCTCGCTCAAAACACCGAGAAAGGATGCCTTGGAGAACTTTATAGTCCACCATACCGTTCAGGACGTGCTTCAGGACGATATCATTGATTACCTGGCTGATAAAGTAGTTGAAATTCATAAAAAAGATTCTGTGAACCAGAAACTGATTCAACTGAAGAACTCGCTAAAAGAATGTGAGAAATCTACCAAGAATATTGTAAGAGCCATTGAAGAAGGTGTGTTTACTTCCTCCACCAAACAAAGGCTCTTGGATTTAGAGACGCAGGCTGAAGAACTTCGGATGCAGATTGCTAAAGAAGAAATCAAGAAGCCTACCATCACCAAGGAGCAGGTGGTGTATTGGCTCAAACTATTCAAGAAGGGCGACCTTAAAGACCCGGCATTCCGTCAAAGGCTTACTGATGTGTTCGTACATTCTGTTTATGTCTACAACGAAAAAGTGGTTATTGCCTACAACTACTCGCAGGACAATAACCATCATTCCGTTGAATACGACCCAAACATATTTAGGTGTTCGGATACGCATGTTAAACTGAGGGATACGGGCCCATATCCGAACATTATCCCCCTAAACAATGTATTTCTACTGCTTATTCCACAGCCGGTTGCTTAGACCGGCTGTTTTTACCCGTTCCATCTCGACTTCACATCACGTACATCTACATGAACGAAA
>CAJGCP010000020.1 GCA_904501885.1 uncultured Acetatifactor sp.
CTGCTGACCAGTATTTCTGAAGGACAACCTTTGTCCGTGTTAGAGTCCCTCGCAGCCAAGCGTCCTGCCGTCACAACTGATGTGGGATGCTGTAGTGAACTTTTGAACGGAAAAGAAGGCGATCCTTACGGCAAGGCGGGGCTATATGTGCCCCCTATGCAGAGAGAAAAATTGGCGGATGCCATGGAAAAACTCTGTGAGTCCAGAGAATTGAGATTGCAAATGGGCGAAGCCGGCCAAAGACGGACGGAAGCATATTTCCAATATCACATTATGTTGACGAAATATAGAGAATTATACGAAGAGGTAGAAAAGGAATGGCAGGAATAGGCTTTGAACTTAAAAAGCTATTTCAGAAAAAGGGTGTATTGAACACCGCCAAGGCGTATGGCTATGCTACAGTAATCTGTGCCGGCCCTATGTTGCTTGGTATTCTTTTGCTGCTTGGAATTATGGGATTGTGCAGCGTATTTGAAGTTCCGGTGCTTACCCGAGAATTACTGGTCAGCATGATTACCTATACTTTGCTGTGTTCGGTTTTAGTTACTGCATTTTTCTCCATGGTGGTCACCAGATATGTGGCAGACATGCTGTTTGAGGATAAAAAGCAGGCTGTGCTGCCGGCATTTTGGGGCTCTACGGTGGTTATGATGTGCGTGGGCAGCGTGCTCTGGGGCATTTTTCTGTGCTTTTCAGGGGCTACATTCCTTCAGGCAATCCTGATGTTTGTGTTGTTTAATGAGCTGATTATTGTTTGGAATGCCATGAGTTTTCTCACTGCCATCAAGGATTACAAAAGTATTTTTGTTTCATTTTTAACAGCAGTTGCAGTGACGGTGCTTGTGGGAGTATTATTATTGTATCTCCACGTTTCGGCAGTGGAGGGAATTTTGTGTGCTGTCACCATGGGATATGGTGTGATGGTAGTTTGGCATGTGATTTTATTGCATCGCTATTTTCCCCACACGGATCTGGGCGCATTTCTGTTTTTCCGTTGGATTGATGAGTTTTTACCCCTGGCCCTTTCCGGACTTTTCATGAATGTGGGAATGTTCTCCCATTTGGTGATTTTATGGTTTTCGGAAATTGGTGTGCAGGTGCACGGATTGTTTTACGGAGCTCCGTGGCATGATGTGCCGGCCCTGTTGGCGTTTTTGACTGCGCTGATGACCACAGTGAATTTCGTGGTCTCCGTGGAAGTAAATTTCTATCCGAAATACCGCAATCATTACAGTCTATACAATGACAAGGGTACTATTGGAGACATCAAACAGTCGGAAAAAGAGATGCTTGACACACTGAAAACGGAAGTGTTCTATACTGCATTGAAACAGCTGCTTTTTACTGCTGTATGCATTGCTTTGGGAGGATATCTCTTGGATATGTTACCTTTAGGGTTCAACGAGGTAATGCGAGGGTATTTCAGAACTCTTTGTGTGGCTTACGGACTCTATGCCATCGGCAATATGCTGATGTTGATTTTGTTGTATTTTACGGATTACAAAGGGGCTTGCCTAACCACCGGTATCTTCGCCGGCGCAACTATTCTATTTACATTGATTAGTATGTTGTTCCCTTCCGTGTTCTATGGCTTTGGATTTTTGCTGGCCTCCATGCTTTTTGTGTTGGTGACGGCATTCAGATTAGATTATTTTACAAAAAGGCTTCCCTATTATATCCTGGCGGCACAACCGTTGGTTGCAGAAGACCGCTCGGGCTTCTTTACCCGCATGGGAGTATTTCTGGAAGATCACTTGGAGGATTCTCCAAGGAATGAATTGGAGAGGAGTGAATTAGATGTTGAAGAATAAGTTTCGAACTGTTGCATGGATGGCAGCGATGGCGGTTTCGCTTTGTTCCTGTCAGTTTCAGGAGGCTGCCAACACAGATTTGGGTACGAAAATAGACAAACAGGAAATAGCGGAATATACCGATATTCATATCAGAGACAAGGACCTGCTCTATGATATGTACGACAATACGGAAATCGTCACTATGTATTTGACCATATCCAAAGGAAATGAGGGAGAAGGCACCAATCACACTTGGGAAGAAATCAACACCTATTCGGTCTACGATTATGACTATATGGGCGTGGACCGCTATAAGGTGGCGGGACTTTTGCAAGTGGGAAATGAAGAGGGCCTGATTCCCGGAGAATTGGGCTATGGACAGGTTGCTCCGAACAGTATCGTGCAGATCAGAGGTCAGTCCTCCAGCCGAAATCCTCAGAAAAATTATAAAATTGCGGTCAAAGATAATAAAGGTGACTGGCGCGGACAGACCACCATTGCGTTGAACAAGCATATGGGCGAAGGATTACGCTTCCGTAATAAACTAGCCTATGACCTGCTGACCCATGTGGATGAACTGATGAGTTTGCGGACCACCTTTGTACATCTTTATGTGAAGGATACTACAGCGGGACCGGGAGCCAAGTTTGAGGATTACGGCATTTATACCCAGGTGGAACAATTGAATAAAACTGCCCTGAAAGCGCATGGCTTAGATAATAGAGGCCACTTGTACAAAGTCAACTACTGCGAATTCTATCGCTATGAGGATATTATCGTATTAAAGGATGACCCGCGCTATGATTTAAAGAAGTTTGAAGAAATTTTGGAAGTGAAGGGCGACGACGATCATAGCAAATTGATCCGTATGCTGGAAAAGGTAAATGATTTTTCCATACCTATTGAGGAAGTTTTGGAAGAGCATTTCGATATAGAGAATGTGGCTTATTGGATGGCATTTAATCTGATACTGGGCAATGTAGATACCCAGAGCCGAAATTTCTATATCTACAGCCCGCAAAACACAGAGCGTTGGTACATTTACCCTTGGGATAATGATGCAATGATGCGTCGCTTGGAATATCAGTATTTGGGCAGAGTGGACTATGAGGCTTGGGAGAGCGGTATCAGCAACTATTGGGGAAATGTGCTTTTCCAGAGATGCTTGAAATCTGAAACATTCCGACAGGCATTGGATGATGCGATGCAGGATTTGAGGCAGCTGTTCACCCCGGAATTGATCAATTCTTATGTAGAAACCTACGCGACGTTGCTGAAGCCACTGGTTTACCGTGGTCGAGATATGTTGAATGCACCACTTACACCCGCAGAATATGACCTTGTGGTAGCCGGCTTCAATGACGAACTTAAGGACAACTATAAGCGGTATGAAGATTCCTTGAAGAAGCCGATGCCCTTTTATATCGGCAATCCTTATGAGGATGGAGAAAAATATACGGTGGAGTGGGAAGGCTCCTATGACCTACAAGGAGAAGATGTCACCTATACCTTTGAACTTGACACGGAGTACGGATTCCGGGATCCCATTTTTGTGGCAACGGATTTGGATATTCCTACGGTGAGTTTTGACAAACTGCCGGCAGGGCAATATTTTATGCGTGTGGAGGCCACTAATGAAAGCGGGCAGAGTCAATATGCCTTTGACTATTACCGTCTCGACCTTGGTAAGATTTATGGTACCAAGAGCTTCTTTGTAGATGAAGACGGCAATATTGTGGAGGATGTATATGTCGAAGACTGAGAGATATAGAAATGAGTGGAAATATCTCATAGACACGGCGCAAAAGGAAGTCATCTGCAAGAGATTGGATCCACTGTTAAAATTAGACAAGCATGCCCAGGACGGCGGCTATATGATACGAAGTCTCTATTTTGACGATTACTATCAATCTGCCTACGAGGAAAAAGATGCCGGAGTGTTGCGACGAAAAAAATATCGCATCCGCATTTACAACTGTGGTGATGCCAGCATCAAATTAGAGCGGAAAAAGAAATTTGGGGCGTACATATATAAGGAGGCTGCGAAGCTAACCAAGGATGAGGTGTACAAAATCCTGGACGGCGATTACGAGTTCCTGCTCCATAAGGAGGAGTCTCTTCTACGGGAATTTTACGTGGAATGTGTCAGCAATGTGATGCGTCCTCGTACTATTGTGGATTATGACAGAGAGCCTTGGATTCTAGATGAGGGAACGGTTCGTATTACTTTTGATATGGATGTAAGGGCGGCCATCGGAAGCTTTGATATATTTGATCCTACATTGCCCGCGTTACCCGTGTTGGAGCCGGGAAAGTGTGTTATGGAAGTAAAGTTTACTGAGTTTTTGCCCCAATTTGTACGGGAAGTATTACCGGATCGCGGTAGCGAATTTACGGCGGTGTCGAAATACGTGCTGTGCTATGAAAAAACAGAATACATGAACAGTTTTAAATACTGGTATGAGAATTAATGGAGGGAATAAGATGAGTGTTCAGGACATGATTAAAAATTCCATTTTGGAATCCGGCGCCTTTGACGGTGCCAGCATCACCAGCATCGGATTAGGACTTGTGACAGCAGTTTTGATGGGTGCAGTGATTTATTTGATTTATAGTAAGTTTTATGTGGGAGTCATCTATTCCCGTAGTTTCGCAATTACCTTGGTGGGTATGACGGTGTTGACTGCAATGGTAACACTGGCTATCAGTACAAACATTGTGATTTCCTTAGGTATGGTTGGTGCGTTGTCCATCGTCCGTTTCCGTACCGCAGTCAAAGATCCTTTGGATTTGCTGTATCTGTTCTGGGCCATTACCACAGGTATTACTTCCGGTGCGGGCATGTATATGCTGGTGGTTGTTACTGCTGTGGTGATGATTGGTATGATTATGATTTTCTATAGCAAGCAGCAAAAAGGTCGCATTTATATCGCAGTGATTCACTATGTGGGTGAGGAGGCCGGAGATAATATTCTCCGTGCTTTCGGAAAGATGAAGTATTTTGTGAAATCGAAAACTGTCCGTAAGGGTAAAACTGAAATGGCGGTAGAGGTATATTGTAAGGATAACGATATGTTCTTCTTGGATAAGATTCGTGATGTTGAGGGCGTAGAAGACGCCACCTTGATTCAGTATAATGGAGAGTACCATGGATAATTTTTTAAAGACAGACAAAGGATTTGAAACCACGTTGAAACTGGTGGAGACCATCAACCGCTCCACCGACGATTATCTTTTTGTTTGGGATATCCCTGCAGATAAAAGATGGTTTTATGGGAATGTTGGAGAGGAATATGCTCTTTGTGAAGACGGCCGGAGACCCATCAGAACAGAGGAAATGCTTTCCGTGGTGTACCCACCCGATGTAGAAGGGGTAGCGGAAAGTTTGCGGGATATTGTGATGGGCAGAAGTGACGATCATAATAGGGACTATCGCTGGGTCAATCGTCAGGGCGAACGGGTCTGGGTAAACTGTCACGGCACAGTCATCCGGGATGAGAAGGGAAATCCTTATTTGATGTTAGGTAGGGTTTCCGAAGAAAACCTGCGTCACTTATACAATCCTATCACCAGTTTGTGGAATAAAGTCAAGTTACAGCAGGATCTGAAAAATGTGCTGGCGCAAAGTAATGGATATTTGGTATATATGGACGTGGACAATCTGGCAGCCATTAATCTGGCCCATGGCAGGGCATATGGCGATGGGTTGCTTCGTGATGTGGCAGAGTTTTTGGAAAGAGAGCTTGGTACAAAGAATGCGTATCATGTGGACCATAATTATTTCGGCGCGGTGATGCATGTGAATTGTGAACAGGAAGTATTGGATTTTTATCGGAGACTTTCTTCGGATATGCAGGGGAAATGTACACTGACTGCCGGTGTAGTGCCTATTTCGAATCAGTTGTTCTTGGATGAAATGCAAATTTTGGATGCGGCTAATATGACCTTGAAGAAAGCCAAGCAGATATCCGACAATCGCATGGAGTTCTTTTCCGCTGAGGATTTGGCTCAGAGAGTCACTCATCTGGCACTACTGGAGGATATGAAACAAAGTATTGAAAATGGATACGAGGGCTTTGAAGTGTATTACCAGCCCCAGGTTCGTGCAGGAAGTTATGAAATATATGGAGTGGAAGCGCTGTTGCGTTATACCTCTAAGGAGAGGGGAATGGTATTTCCCAATGAGTTTATCCCTGTGTTGGAGCAATCCAGACTGATTCATCAGGTTGGCATATGGGTGTTGGACCAGGCTTTGAAACAATGTAGAGAATGGCGCACAGTAGTGCCCGATTTACGGATTAGTGTCAATTTCTCTCCTTTACAATTTGAAGATCCTGATTTGGCAGAAAAGATTATCGGCGCACTGAGAACAGCGGACTTAGAAGGGGAGGCCTTGACGGTGGAATTCACTGAGTCCATGGAGGTGCAACACAGCGAGCAGTTACATCTTACCATCGAAGCACTGAAAAATTACAATATCAGTTTTGCCATTGATGACTTCGGTACCGGGTATTCCAATCTGGGATACTTGAAGCAGTTAAACATAGACGAAATTAAGATTGACCGTGTCTTTGTGAAAGGGATTGAGAAGGATACTTACAATCACAAATTGGTTAGCAATGTGTTGGAGTTTGCAAGAGTAAATTCCATCCGCACCTGCTGCGAGGGTGTAGAAAACATGGAAGAACTGGTGACATTAGAGGTGTTATTCCCGGATGTCATACAGGGATATTTGTTTGACAAGCCGAATTGCGCGGAGGTCATTGAACGGACCTATATATGTTCCCACACCGCGGAATATGTGGCAAGGCAGCAGTTTATAGAGAAAATTCGGGAGTATAAATTAAATTATACGGGAGTGAATTGAAATGGCAATTATATACGGAAAGAAAAAACGTAGACAGAATAATATCATATTTACACTCGTTACTACACTTCTCATATGTACAATTTTTGCAGTGACGGTAAGTAGTTTCTATCAGGACGCAAAAGAAGAAGCCTACGAGATGCTTCACATTCAAACGAAACAGATTAAGGATGACCTTGTTTTGCAATTAAAATCTGATAGGGAAAATTTAGCAACCATGGCTAACTTTGCAGCCAAATTGCATGAAAATGGAGAGGATTATGATTATATCTTCGATGCTTTTAATCCCATCGGTATGATTTCCGGCATTGGAGTATTAGAGCCGGACGGAACATTTGTAACCAAAGTCGGGTCCATGAATATCGCTGATAAGATTTCCTATGAAGAGGAACTAGCCAAAGGAGAATATATCAGTGGACGAGTGGAGGATATTACCAGAGAAGGACAACAGATTGTGAGAAGTGCGGTGCCTATCATATCCGGGGGAGAAAGTATAGGTATTTTATACGGCGTCATCAAACTGGATGTGATCAACGAAAAGTACGGTCGCATGGCAAAGGAACTGGATGCCCAATTGTTTGTTTATGATAAGGAGACAGGCAAGTTTCTTATCGATACCATCGATAAGAATCCCGGTGCTTTATCCAATTTTGCCACCAGAGTTTACAATGATGACTATTCTTATGATAAATTGGTGACGCAGGACAATGGGTATTCCTCTTTCAAGTCGATTTTGACGGGAGAAGATTTATACATTCACTATTCCACCATCGAGGATTTCGATTGGGGAATTATGATGGCAAGATATGAGACCCAGGTGTTTAATAAAACCCATCATTTATCAAGATTGCTGGCGAAGACCTTTGGAGCGATGGCTATTGCAGTCACTCTATATTTCATTGTGATTATGAAGAAGGAGAGAAGCAAGACTTACATCACTACACAGGCATCTAATATCCGTAAAATGTTATTGGAAGCAAACCGGGAAAACAAGAATGTGTATGAGGCACTGAAAACAATTCGGGAAATTGCCATGGCAAGGTCGGCTTTCTATGTGGATACGGATGGAGAGGATTACAACGATATCCAGTCGGCACTCTCGGGAGAACTGCTGGTAGAGGGCGAGAGAACCTATTTTGTCAGTGAGATTTTCCGTTATGCCGTGGACCTTTATAATCTTAAACATCTGCCTTTGGCGATGATGACCATTGTACCGGGCAGTCATATGATGAAGACCAATCCCAAATTGTATGAGTTTATGTCCATGCATCATATCACCGATGTGACTGTGGCAATTATCACAGACAAAAATAACCACATTGGAATATTAGGAACCATCAATAACCGCAAAAATCAAATTATCCGAAATCTGTTAGAGGAGATTGCGGTATGTTTTTCCATCGCGATTTTCAATAAAAAACATTTGAAGAAAACGGAACAGGCTGCCACAACAGATGCTCTTACAGGAGCTCAGAATCGTGTGGCTTATAAGAGGGATGTGGTGCAGTTTGATGAGGAAAAACCGGAGCAATTCTCCTGCCTCTATGTTGATGTGAATGAATTGCATGCACGCAATAACAAGTATGGACATGCGGCCGGCGATGAAATGCTGATTTTTATTGCAAATACTTTAAAGGATGTTTTTTACGGGCATCATATTTACCGCATGGGTGGAGACGAGTTTTTGGTGTTTGCCAAAAATGTAAAGCAGGACGATATCAAAGAATCCATTGAAACCTTTATAGATCAGCTCAAGAGTGTGAACTATAATGTGGCAATTGGTATGTCGTATAGGACACAGAACATGAACTGCGAGGAGATGGTGCGTGAGGCAGAGGTCCGGATGTACGAAGCCAAAGCTCGTTATTATCAGAATAAAGAGAATGCAAGTGTTGCACAGGAAGAAGAGAATAACTATGTGCGGACAAAAACGGGCATTCGGGAAATTGATACTATGTTGTCCGTGCTCAAGGAACATTACAACGGTATTTACAGGGTCTCTTTGGATACCGACAGTGCCCACAGAATCCTAATGCCTGGTTATCTGCACTACAACGAGAATGAAAACAACTTTTCGAAGTTGCTTTCAAAGTATATTGAGGAGATGGTACATCCTGATTTTCATAGGACAGTCAGCAGTTTCCTGAACTACGATGCATTGAAACAGCAAATGATGGAGGGAAGTATCCCCCATACCACATTCAAAAAAGTCAATGGTGAGACCGTTGTTTTAAGTGTGTATAAGCTGGAAGAGGAAACCGCGAATCCTCAGGAGACATTATGGGTATTTGCGAAGGGATAAAAAACCGCAATACGCTAAGAAAAGCCAATCTAATCTTGACAATCGTACCAATTTACATCTATAATAAGTCCGAGTAAATGCAGTGACGAAGACAGTACTTATTTTAGGAAAGTTTCAGCGAGCCGACGACGGTGTGAGGTCGGTACGAGTAGGGAGATAAGGAACATCACTTCTGAGCAGTCAGGGCGAAAGTGCGCGAGTAGTTTTGAACGGTATTCCCCCGTTATGGGAAGGCATATAACTTTGCTTTGAGCAAGGCGTATGAGTGTAACAGGTGGTTGAACGAGAGTGTAGGCTCCGTCCTTTTACAGGGCGGAGCTTTTTATTTCATCTAAGAAAGGAAAGAAAGTATGTACAAACAGGTTTCCACGAATCTCAATTTTGTTGAGAGAGAAAAAGAAGTAGAAAAATTTTGGAAGGATAATAATATTTTTCAGAAGAGTATTGATAGTCGTAAAAACGGTCCGACTTATACTTTTTATGATGGCCCGCCTACCGCAAACGGTAAGCCCCATATCGGTCATGTGTTAACCCGTGTTATCAAGGATATGATTCCCAGATACCGTACCATGAAGGGCTATATGGTGCCCAGAAAAGCGGGTTGGGACACCCATGGTTTGCCTGTAGAAATCGAAGTAGAGAAGTTGCTTGGCTTGGACGGCAAGGAACAGATTGAACAGTATGGTCTGGAACCCTTCATCGACAAGTGTAAGGAAAGTGTATGGAAATATAAAGGTATGTGGGAGGATTTCTCCGGCACCGTAGGCTTCTGGGCGGATATGGATGATCCCTATGTTACCTATCATGACGATTTTATTGAGTCCGAGTGGTGGGCACTTCGTACCATTTGGGACAAAGGCCTTTTGTACAAAGGTTTTAAGATTGTGCCCTATTGTCCCCGCTGTGGTACCCCTCTGTCCAGTGCGGAAGTGGCACAGGGATATAAGGATGTGAAAGAACGTTCTGCCATCGCACGTTTCAAGGTAAAGGGTGAGGATGCCTATATTCTGGCGTGGACCACCACCCCTTGGACTTTGCCTTCCAACGTGGCTTTGTGTGTGAACCCCAACGAAGCATATGCTAAGGTGGCTGCAGCAGACGGCAATACTTACTATATGGCGCAGGCATTGTTAGATACTGTTCTCGGTAAATTGGCAGTGGCTGGAGATGCAGAAAACGGAGTAGAGGCAAAGCCTGCATATACCGTGTTGGAAACTTTTGCAGGTAAGGAATTGGAATACAAGGAATATGAGCCTTTGTTTGATTTTGCAAATGAAATCATCGCAAAACAGAATAAGAAGGCCCATTATGTGGTTTGTGACACATATGTCACTTTGTCTGATGGTACCGGTGTGGTACATATCGCCCCTGCGTTTGGTGAAGACGATGCCAAGGTTGGCCGTGTTTATGATTTGCCCTTCGTACAGTTGGTAGATGGTAAGGGTGAGATGACAGCAGAGACTTCTTATGCCGGTGTATTTGTGAAGAAAGCAGATCCTATGGTACTGAAGGACTTGGAAGAAAAGGGATTGCTCTACGAAGCACCTAAATTTGAGCATAGTTATCCCCACTGCTGGAGATGCGACACTCCCTTGATTTATTATGCGAGAGAGTCATGGTACATCAAGGAAACTGCAGTGAAAGATGATTTGATTCGCAATAATAATACCGTGAACTGGATTCCCGACTCCATCGGTAAGGGGCGCTTCGGCAACTGGTTGGAGAACATTCAGGATTGGGCAATTTCCAGAAACCGTTACTGGGGTACTCCCTTAAATATCTGGGAGTGCGAATGCGGACATTTCCATTGTGTGGGAAGCAGACAGGAACTGGCGGACCTTTCCGGTAATCCTGAAAGCGCTAAGGTGGAACTGCACAGACCCTATATTGACGAGGTGACCTTCCCCTGTCCTGAGTGTGGCAAGACCATGACACGCGTACCCGAGGTAATTGACTGCTGGTTTGACTCCGGAGCGATGCCTTTTGCACAGCATCATTATCCTTTTGAAAACAAAGAATTGTTCGAGCAACAGTTCCCGGCACAGTTTATCTCTGAGGCAGTGGACCAGACCAGAGGTTGGTTCCATTCCCTGATGGCGGAGTCTACTTTGTTGTTCAACAAGGCACCTTATGAGAATGTTATCGTTTTAGGACATGTGCAGGATGAGAACGGACAGAAGATGAGTAAGTCCAAGGGAAATGCAGTGGATCCCTTTGAGGCTTTGGATGCTTACGGTGCGGATGCTATCCGTTGGTATTTCTACATCAATTCTGCTCCCTGGTTGCCCAACCGTTTCCATGGCAAGGCTGTGATGGAAGGACAGCGAAAGTTCATGGGTACCTTGTGGAATACCTATGCATTCTTTGTTCTCTATGCGAATATTGATGACTTTGATGCATCAAAATATACATTAGAATATGATAAATTGCCGGTTATGGATAAATGGTTGTTGTCTCGGTTAAACTCTACCGTAAAGGCAGTGGATGATCATTTGGAGAATTATCGCATTCCTGAGGCGGCAAGAGCATTGGACGCTTTTGTGGATGAGATGAGTAACTGGTATGTAAGACGTGGCCGTGAGCGTTTCTGGGCAAAGGGCATGGAGCAGGATAAAATCAATGCCTATATGACCTTGTACACTGCGTTGGTAACCATCGCTAAGGCTGCAGCTCCCATGATTCCTTTTATGACAGAGGATATTTATCTGAATCTGGTGAAGAGTGTGGATGCATCTGCGCCTGAAAGTATCCATCTGTGTGATTTCCCTAAGGTAAACGAAGCGTGGATTGATGCTGAACTGGAAGCAAATATGGAGCATGTGTTGAAGGCGGTTGTGATGGGTCGTGCCTGCAGAAACAATGCAAGTATCAAGAACCGTCAGCCCGTTGGCAAGATGTTTATCAAAGCACCTTTCGTGTTGGAGGAGTTCTATCAGGAAATCATCCGTGATGAGTTGAATGTGAAGGAAGTGGTATTTACAGAAGATGTGAGAGAGTTCACATCCTATACTTTCAAGCCCCAGCTTCGTACTGTGGGACCCAAATACGGTAAGCAGCTTGGCGGTATCCAGAAAACTTTGGCAACCATTGACGGCAATGTAGCCATGGATGATTTGAAGGCAAATGGTTTCATCGCATTCGATGTAGATGGCGTAGAAGTGAAATTGGCAGAAGAAGATTTGCTTATCGATATCGCGCAGAAGGAAGGTTATGTAACAGAGGCGGATGCTGTGGCAACAGTGGTACTGGACACCAACCTGACGGAAGAACTGATTGAAGAAGGTTTTGTATACGAAATCATCAGCAAGATTCAGACCATGCGTAAAGAGGCTGACTTTGAGGTAATGGACCATATCAAAGTGTCCCTGAATGGCAACGAAAAACTGGGTGCTCTGGCGCGGAAGAATGCGGACAGCATCTGTGGCAAGGTACTGGCAGATGTTCTTGAGAACGGCAAAGAATATGCAGTCACCAAGCAGTGGAATGTGAATGGTGAGCAGGTCGTTATTTCGCTGGAGAAAATGTAATATCAAGGAGAGTTTTTGCTTTATATGAAGAAAGAAGTAAATAAGAATAAAGAGTTTTTGTTTGACAAGGATTTGTTCAAAAGAAGTGTGGAGTACAACATCCGCACTATGTTCCGCAAGGATTTGGCAGATGCCACACCTCAGCAGGTGTTCCAGGCGGTTTCCTATGCCATCAAGGACAATATCATCGGCAATTGGATGGAGACCCAGAAGGCCTATGATAAACAGGACCCCAAGATTGTGTACTATATGTCCATGGAATTTTTGATGGGCCGTGCACTGGGGAATAATATGATCAATCTCCAGGCATACGACGCAGTCAAGGAAGCTTTGGACGAACTTGGATTGGATTTAAATGTGATTGAGGACCAGGAGCCGGATGCGGCACTGGGCAATGGCGGTTTGGGTCGTCTTGCAGCATGCTTCCTGGACTCCCTGGCATCTTTGGGATATCCTGCTTATGGTTGCGGTATCCGTTATCGTTACGGTATGTTCAAACAGCAAATCCGTGACGGATATCAGGTGGAAGTGCCTGATGAATGGTTGAAGGAGGGCAATCCCTTTGAACTCCGCAGACCGGAATATGCAAAGATTGTAAAATTTGGTGGCAAGGTCAATATGACCGCTGACGAATACGGTAGGGCGCGTTTTTATCAGACAGATTACAGTGCAGTGCGCGCGGTGCCCTTCGACTTCCCTATCGTAGGGTATGGTAACGGCATCGTAAACACCCTTCGCATCTGGGATGCAGAGCCCATTGTGGGATTTCAGTTGGATTCCTTTGACAAGGGCGACTACCGTATGGCGGTAGAGCAGGAAAACCTGGCTCGCAACATTGTAGAGGTGCTTTACCCCAACGATAATCATTATGCCGGTAAAGAACTGCGTCTGAAACAGCAGTATTTCTTCATCTCTGCATCCGTTCAAGAGGCGGTAGAGAAATATATGAGAAGACATGGAGATATCCATAAATTCCATGAGAAGGTAACCTTCCAGTTGAATGATACCCATCCCACCGTGGCAATTCCCGAGTTGATGCGTATCCTGTTGGATGAGTATGGTCTTTCTTGGGAGGAAGCATGGGATATCACCACCAAGACATGTGCTTACACCAACCATACCATTATGGCGGAAGCGTTGGAGAAGTGGCCCATTGATTTGTTCTCCAGACTGCTTCCCAGAATCTATCAGATCGTGGAGGAAATCAACCGCAGATTTGTGCTTCAGATTGAGGAGAAGTACAAAAATGTGTGGGGTGTAAAAGTAGAAGATAAGATCCGCAAGATGGCCATTCTCTATGATGGACAGGTGAAGATGGCGCATATGGCCATTGTGGCAGGGTACTCTGTCAACGGTGTGGCGAGACTTCACACAGAGATTTTGAAAAACCAGGAACTGAAAGATTTCTATGAGATGTTCCCGGAGCGTTTCAATAACAAGACCAACGGTATCACACAGAGACGTTTCTTAAAGCATGGTAATCCTTTGCTGGCTGCTTGGGTAACAGAGAAAATTGGTACGGAAGACTGGGTGACCGATTTGTCCAAGATTTCCAAACTGGCAGAGTTTGCAGATGACAAAAAAGCCAGAAAAGAATTTATGGAAATCAAGTATCAGAATAAGCTGCGTCTGGCAGATTATATCCTGAAACACAATGGTGTGAAGGTGGATCCCAATTCCATCTTTGACGTGCAGGTAAAGCGTTTGCACGAGTACAAGAGACAGCTTTTGAATATTCTGCATGTGATGCATTTGTACAATGAGTTGAAGGCAAATCCTGAGATGGAATTCTATCCCAGAACCTTCATCTTTGGCGCAAAGGCGGCAGCAGGCTACCGCAATGCGAAATTGACCATCAAACTCATCAACGCAGTGGCAGATGTGGTAAACAATGACAGCTCTTTGCAGGGCAAATTGAAGGTTGTCTTCATCGAGAATTATAATGTTTCCAACGCCGAGATTATTTTTGCGGCAGCAGATGTGTCCGAGCAGATTTCTACCGCCAGCAAGGAGGCTTCCGGTACCGGTAACATGAAATTCATGTTAAATGGCGCCTTGACCTTGGGAACCATGGACGGTGCAAATGTGGAAATTGTAGAAGAAGTGGGCAGAGAGCATGCGTTTATCTTTGGTCTGTCTTCGGATGAGGTAATCTATTACGAAAACCATGGTGGATATGATCCCATGGACATTTACCGTAGCGATTTGAAGATTCGCAAGGTGGTAGACCAGTTGGTGGATGGCACCTATGCAGAGGATACGGAGCTGTTCCGTCCTTTGTATAATTCATTGCTTAATACCTTGTCTACTTCCAAGGCGGACACCTATTTTATCCTGAAGGATTTCAACTCTTATGCAGAAACGCAGAAAAAAGTGGAAGCTGCATATAAGGACAAAGAAAACTGGGCGAAAAGTGCTATGTTGAATGTGGCCTGCTCCGGTAAATTCACCTCCGACAGAACCATTCAGGAATATGTAGACGAGATTTGGCATTTGGATAAAGTGATATTGAAGTAAAATGGTGGCAAAGCAGTCTAAGAAAAGATTTGCCGTAAATAAATGGAATGTTAAAATGCAAAATATGATGAACAGGATATTTGCAAACCAAAAAAATAAAACAGTGGGCAGGTGCAACGCATCTGCCGCTGTTTTCCTGTCTTTCATGCTTGTTTTTTTGACGGGATGTTCTGAAGGGAAACTGCCTTTTGCGGGATTGCAGGAACTCATCGGTGGCAAAGACATTCTCTGGGAAAAGACAGTAATGGAAGAAACTTTGTGCGTGGAGGGCTTAGAGGGCGAGTACACCCTCTTGTTTCTCACCGACACCCATGTGCTGACAGGGCAGGGAGAAAGTGAGCAGGAGAAGCAACTTTACTTGGAGAGGAGTCCTCAATTCGTAAGTAAAGAAGGCGTTTTGTCTAAGGACCAGTTCGGGGTGTGGATGGACTATGCCAACGAAAAAGGTGTGGACGCAGTGATTCTGGGCGGTGACATCATCGATGTGCCTACTGCAGAAAACATTGCCTTTTTGGAGGAACAACTGGGTAAACTGAATATGCCCTATTTATATGCAAACGGAAATCATGATTGGACTTATCCTTGGGAATATATGACGGAGAAAGCGAAGGAAGAACATTTGCCTCGGTTCAAAAATTTGATGCCTCAGGGGAACGATTTTCAAGTGTTAGAACTTCCCGGACTTACGGTGGTGGCTGTGGACAACAGTAGCAATCAGGTAACGGAGGCGAGTTTGCAAGGATTCAAGGAAACACTCGGGATTCCTTTGGATAATCAGGTAATGCTGGGGGAATCAATGCAAGAGCCACTTCCGATGATTGTTGTTTGCCATGTTCCGTTCATGACCCAGTCCGTTTTGGGGCGTGCCAGAGAAGTATGGGACACACCGGTGGTGTTGGGCGCAGGAAATTATGGCGGCATTTATCCCAATGAGATATCACAGGAATTTGTAAATTTAATGACCGCCCAGGCTAGTCCTGTGGAATTGGTGCTTGCCGGACACGTGCACTTTTATGACAATGATGTCATAAATGGAGAAAAAGAAGTAACGCAAATTGTAGGCGGTCCCGGATTCTTGGGAGAAGCTGTTTTGCTACATATCCAAGGAAAGCAAACCAAGGATACAAGTAATGAGTGAACTGTAGACAAAAAGAATTGCAGCGAGAAATAAAAAATGTCAAAATGGAAAGCATTTTAGGAGGTACATGCATGATAGAATTGATGAACCAAGGAGTATATCTGGTAAATGGGATGGAGCTTGTTCCGGAGGGACCCGAAGCGGCATCTGCCATTCGGGCAAAAACGGGAAAAGTAGTTGATCAAAACGAAGCCGTAAAAAATACCATCGCCTATGGTATTTTGCAAAATCACAATACATCCGGAGACAGCAGGAAATTAAAAATCAAATTTGATAAATTGACCAGCCATGATATTACCTATGTGGGTATCATCCAGACGGCAAGAGCATCCGGACTGACCAAATTTCCCATGCCTTATGTACTGACCAACTGTCACAATTCCCTTTGTGCGGTGGGTGGCACCATCAACGAGGATGACCACATGTTTGGTTTGTCCTGCGCTAAAAAATATGGTGGTGTTTATGTGCCCCCTCATCAGGCAGTTATCCATCAATACGCCAGAGAAATGTTGGCAGGCGGCGGCAAGATGATTCTCGGTTCCGATTCTCATACCCGTTATGGTGCTTTGGGTACCATGGCAGTGGGGGAAGGTGGACCTGAGTTGGTAAAACAGCTTTTGAACCAGACCTATGATATCAATATGCCCGGCGTAGTAGGTGTCTACATGACCGGTGCCCCCGTGCCCGGCGTTGGTCCTCAGGACGTGGCACTTGCTATCATTGGCGCAGTGTTTAAGAATGGTTTTGTGAAAAATAAAGTGATGGAATTTGTGGGTCCCGGCGTGGCTTCCTTAAGTGCGGATTTTAGAATCGGCGTGGATGTGATGACCACGGAGACCACTTGTCTTTCTTCTATTTGGGAAACTGATGAGAAAATTGAAGAGTTCTATGAGATTCATGGCAGAAAGGAAGAGTACAAGAAACTGGCACCCGGACAGGTGGCATATTATGACGGTATGATTGTCGTGGATTTGTCCAAGGTGCGTCCTATGATTGCCATGCCCTTCCATCCCAGCAACACCTATACCATCGAGGAATTGAATGCAAATCTTTTGGATATTTTAGATGAAGTGGAAAAGAGCGCAGCAGTGAGCTTGGATGGTGCAGTGGAGTTTTGTTTAAAGAATAAAGTCCGCGACGGCAAGCTGATGGTTGACCAGGCGGTGATTGCCGGTTGTGCAGGTGGCGGATTTGAGAATATTTGCGCGGCAGCAGATATTTTGAAAGGCAAGTACATCGGCTCTGACGGATTTACCCTGAGCGTATATCCGGCATCCATGCCCGTATATATGGAATTGATCCGCAATGGTGCTGCGGCCACCCTGATGGAGACCGGTGCGGTGTTGAAAACGGCCTTCTGTGGACCTTGCTTTGGCGCGGGCGATACCCCTGCTAACAATGCATTTAGTATCCGTCACTCCACCAGAAACTTCCCCAACAGAGAGGGAAGTAAATTACAGAATGGCCAGATTTCCTCTGTTGCACTGATGGATGCCCGTTCCATCGCTGCTACAGCAGCAAACAAGGGTGTGCTTACCCCGGCTACAGAATTTGATGGCACCTTAAATCAGTACAAGTATTATTTTGACAGCAAGATTTATGAAAATAGAGTGTTTGACTCCAAGGGAGTAGCGGATCCTGAAGTGGAAATCGTGCTGGGTCCCAACATCAAGGACTGGCCCGCTATGGGTGCATTGCCTGAAAACCTGGTATTACAGGTAGTCAGCGAAATCCATGACCCTGTGACCACCACCGACGAGTTAATCCCTTCCGGTGAGACTTCCTCCTACCGTTCCAATCCTTTGGGACTGGCAGAGTTTGCTCTCTCCCGTAAGGATCCCAATTATGTGCCCCGAGCAAAAGCGATTCAGAAGGCTGAAAAAGCCCGCGGCGAGGGCGCAAACCCTGCAGATGCAGTGGAAGGTTTAACACAGGTGCTGGCTGTGATTGAGGAAAAATATGCAATCACTATGGAAAACACCGGTTTTGGTTCCACCATCTTTGCAGTGAAACCCGGTGACGGTTCCGCCAGAGAGCAAGCAGCGTCCTGCCAGAAGGTATTGGGCGGTTGGGCAAACATCGCCAACGAGTACGCGACCAAGCGTTATCGTTCCAATCTGATTAACTGGGGAATGCTTCCCTTCTTGATTGAGGAAGGCACATTGCCGTTTAAGAATTTGGACTATCTCTTCATCCCTGATATCAAAAAAGCGGTAGAAGAGAAGGCAGAGGTGATTGCAGCTTATGCTGTGAAAGATCAGGAACTGGTTCCTTTTGAACTTCGGTTGGGTGAACTGACCGACGAGGAAAGACAGATTATCCTGAAGGGATGTCTGATCAATTACAATCGCGTGAATTAAAGATAATAAGGTCCTGTCCATTTAAAAATGCGACAGGACTTTTTGTTTTGTATAATTTCCCTCCGATGGGACAAAATGTTATTAAATCGTCAAAAGGTGAAGAGATGATTACTTGTACAGAGTTTCACAGGGCGAATTATGGCGGTATCAGACCAACATAAATCATTGGAAGAATAAGGGGAAAATAAATGGAAAGAAATGCAAAGAATTATAGAAAAACGAAGAAGAGCAGTGCAAAAAGCGAAAGAGCGGTGATGACGGCCTCCTCCTTGCTTTTGTTGGCGGCACTGACCATGACCGGCATCTTTATGGGAAATAAAGAGAAGGACAGCCAGGATGATGGATACACCTTGGACTTTTCACAGATTGAGATTCAGGGGGATGAAAAATTTCAGGAACTGGCCAACGCGGAGAAGGATTTGGCTCAGAATGAGGATGCATTGGATGCGCCCATGGAAGTGGGCTCTGCAAAAGTAGAAAACCCGGTGATACTTCCTGAGTCAGATGGCGGGGAGTCGGCTGATGGTGCAATGGCAGATGGAACGATGGCGGATGCAGAGGATGAGACATCACTTGCGGAAGCACAACCTGCAGAGGAATTTAGTTTCCAGGAAAGTGAAGGGCTGCTCCGTCCGGTGTCCGGTGAGGTGATGATGCCATACAGTATGGATGGAAGTATCTATTTCGCTACTCTGGATCAATACAAATATAATCCAGCGGTGATTATTTCTGCCAAAGAGGATAGTGTGGTGGCTTCCTGTGCGGAAGGTCGTGTGGTAAGAGTATATGAAACGCCGGAAACAGGTGGCACCGTAATCGTAGACTTGGGTGGCGGTTATGAAATTACCTACAGCCAGTTGAAAAATGTGGCTGTGGGTGTGGGCGAATATGTGGGCGCCGGATATCTCATCGGTCATGTGGCAAAGCCTACTAAGTATTACACTGTGGAAGGTAGCAATCTGTACCTGAAGATGACCAAGGATGGTCAGCCTATAGATGCGGCGGCATTGTTCCGGTAGAAAAGTAGAAAATCATGTCGGTTTGTCTTTTCGTCACAGTAATTTTGTGGTATGCTTAAGGCAAACCGACATATTTTGTGTTAAGGGATATGTAAGAAAGAGGAACAAATATGAAAATAGTAGTTTTGGCAGGTGGACTTAGCACGGAAAGAGATGTTTCCTTAAGTACAGGAAGCATGATTTATAAAGCATTGAAGGCAAACGGTCATCAGGCAGTGATGCTGGATGTGTATTTGGGCTATGAGGGTGATATCGCGGGTATCTTTGAAGAGGATAGAGATTGGGCGGCACAGGTAAGTAGTGTGAGCACCGAGAACCCTGATCTAGAAACCATCAAGGCGCTCCGCACAGATGGGGATAAAAGTTTCTTTGGCCCCAATGTACTTTCTGTTTGCCAGATGGCAGACTGTGTTTTTATGGCATTGCATGGCTCCAACGGAGAAGACGGCAAGATACAGGCTTGCTTTGAACTTTTGGGCATCCCTTATACGGGTACCGATTACGTTAGCTCCGCCATGGCCATGGATAAGGGTATTACCAAGGATATTTTCAAGGCGCACAGTATCCCCACCCCTTCCGGCATTCGTCTGAAAAAGGGTGAAGTGGAAAGCGAGAAGGTGCCCTTCCCCTGTGTGGTCAAGGCTTGTTGCGGTGGCTCCAGCGTGGGTGTATGTTTGGCACACAATGAAGCGGAGTATGAAGCGGCCAAGGAAGAGGCCTTCCGCTATGACGATGAAGTAATCATTGAGCAGTACATAAAAGGTAGAGAGTTTTCCATCGGTGTCATCGATGGCAAGGCATTGCCGGTGATTGAAATTGCACCTAAGGTGGGATTCTATGATTATAAGAATAAATATCAGGCAGGCAGTACTGTAGAGACCTGCCCTGCCCAGTTGGATGGAGAAAAAACCGCACAGATGCAGCAGATTGCAGAAAAAGTGTTTGTGGCACTGCGCCTGAAAAATTATGCCCGTATGGATTTCATGATGAGTGAAGCGGGAGTAATTTATTGTTTGGAGGCAAACACCCTGCCCGGTATGACGCCTACTTCTTTGTTGCCTCAGGAGGCAGCAGCCGTTGGTATCAATTTTGGGGAGTTGTGCGAAAAGATTTTAGCCGGCGCATTCAAATAATGAGACGGCGTAGGAAATGAATGTAATCGATTTGGCAAAATGCGAAGAATAATCGGTTTATATGGAGATTTATAAATGATGAATTTGACACTTGCAGAAATTGCAAAGGCATGTAGTGGAGAATTGGTTCTCTCTAACTGTGAGCAAAACATAACCACCACCTGCGAACAATACATAAATGACACCCGTGTCACATCCGTTGTATTGGATTCCAGAAAAGTGGAAGAGGGAGGCGTGTTCGTAGCTACCTTAGGAGAACGGGTGGATGGACATAAGTTCCTGGCAGATATTTATGCCAAAGGTGCGGCACTGGCACTGGTACAAAAAACACCCAAACAGGTAGAAGAAGAACATGGAATTGACCCTGCACAGTGGGGCAATTATTGCCTGGTGGAGGATACCCTGCAGGCATTGAAGGACATTGCTGCTTTTTATCGCAGTCAATTGTCTGCAAAGATTATCGGCATTACCGGAAGTGTGGGCAAAACCAGTACCAAGGAATTTATCGCCGGTGTGCTGTCTGAGAAGTATCACGTGTTGAAGACAGAGGGAAATTTCAACAATGAAATCGGGGTACCTCTGACCCTGTTGCGCATCCGACCGGAGCATGAGATTGCGGTGGTGGAGATGGGCATCAGTGATTTCGGCGAAATGTCACGGTTGGGACAAATGGCAAGACCGGATGTGTGTGTCATTACAAATATCGGTCAGTGTCATTTGGAAAATTTGAAAGACCGGGACGGCGTGCTGAAAGCGAAGACGGAAATGTTTGATTACCTTACCGAGGATGCGGAGGTCTGTCTCAATGGTGAGGATGACAAGTTGGCAGGCGTCGCCGACGTAAACGGAAAGAGACCCCATTTCTTTGGCTTGGGCGGAAATGAAGCAGAGCAGGTTTGGGCTTCGGATATTGTCAGTCATGGACTGTTTGGCAGTGATGCCATACTACATATTCGGAATGCGGGGGAGATTGCCTCCTGTGGGGAAGCATGCGATTGCAGTCATACCACAGACAATGACATGGTGAATTTCCCGGTACAGGTACCTCAACCGGGCAACCATATGGTGCTAAACGCGGCTGCAGCCACTTGCGTGGCAAGGTTATTTGATATGACAAGTGAGGAAATTTCCGCGGGCATTTCCCGTATTGCTCCGGTCAGCGGAAGAAGTCATCTGATTCAACTGTCGGACTATACATTGATTGATGATTGCTATAATGCCAATCCGGTGTCTATGCGTGCGGCATTGGATTTGCTGGCACTGGCAGACACGAAAAAGATTGCGATTCTGGGAGATATGTTTGAATTGGGCGAAGACGCACTCTCTCTGCATGCCTCTGTGGGCGCATATGCAGCAGAGCGAGGAGTGGACTTACTGATTTGTATCGGGGAACAGTCCTATCATATGTGTCAGGCGGCGGTGGAAAAAACGCAAAGCCCCGAGAAACCAGAACATGGGGCAGCACTGAAGACTGCCCGCTATTTTGCCACCAAGCAGGCATTCATTGAGGCATATCAGGATGCAGGAGAATCCCTTTTGCCCAAGCACAGCACCATTTTGCTGAAAGCCTCTCACGGTATGGGATTTGCGGAACTAGTGGAACTGTTGTGCAAAGAGCAGAAAGGAAGAAATCATTATGAAGGATATTAAGTTATTAGGAAAAAAGATTCTTGCAGAACAATCCCCGGTGCTGTTTTCCTATCAGCCCGGCGAGGATTGGCGACACTACTGGGAGCCTAAAAGCGGCACCTGGAGCTGTGAAAACGGATATTTGATTGGAGAAGAAAAGGGCAATTTTGGCGGCATTCTTTTTAGCAAAGAAGCCTATGAAGGGGATGTAATGTTTTCCTTTACCATTGGCACTGTCCTGCCTGCCACCAGGGATGTGAATGCGGTATTCTGTGCGAAATGGGATGAGACCACAGACTATCTGGGGGATTCCTACGTGTGTGGTTTAAATGGTTGGTACGAGCATAAAAGTGGCATTGAGCGTAATATTGGATATGGCTCTAATTTATATTCTACCACATCCCTATATCAGTACAAACCCGGTACGGAAGTGCGTATGACAGCAGGCTCCATCGGCGGACATACCTTTATGGTGGTGGATGATGTGCTGGTTTCAGAACTGCTTGACCCGATGCCCATCACTGGTGGTCATGTGGGCTTTTCTGCATACTGTACCAAGTTGAAAATCAAGGACATCGAAGTCCGTAGAATTACATGGGAAGAATTCCCCCAGGAATATGATCCGGAGTTTTAAGTAGAAAAGCCGGACCGCTCTTGGAAAATTCGATGAAACCAACGAGGAAACGTATATGAACAAACAGGTGGGCAATGCCCAGTTAATGCAAAAAATGAATCGGTTGAAGGTACTGAACTTTGTGCGCAATAATCCCGACTGTTCCCGCCCCCAGATAGCGGAAGCGACGGGATTGTCCCTGCCTTCTCTGACCAATATTACGACCTATCTGCTGGAAGCAGGAATCCTGTGTGAAAATGGGTTGGAAAGTGTCAATCGCGTGGGAAGAAAGAGCGTGCTTCTGCGCCTGCGGGCAGATAAATATGATTTGATTTGCGTGCTGCTGAAAGAAAGCGGCGTCCTCATCGCCAGAACAGACATGGAGGGCGCGGTTAAAGAAAGGCAACAATTGTGGATAGAGGGAATGTCCTCCACGGTCATCACCAAGCGTGTGTGTGATGCGATTGCCTCCATGGTAAATGCTTGTGGAAAGGACAGAGTCCTGGGCATTGGGGTGGCCATCTCAGGATTGGTATTGTCAGACAGCCGATTTATCATGTCTTCCAAACTTAAATGGAATTCCTTTGATATCAAAAAGCGGTTAGAGGAAGAAACCGGTATTCCGGTGTTCATAGACAATGTATCCGTGCTGAAGGCAGCATGGTACTTCTCCAGGAATTATAAAAACAGCCATGAAAACATGCTGTTTGTGGATTTGGAAAATGGTATCGGTGCTGTGGTTTACCAGGGCGGTGCCATCCAGAGAAATATCATCGGCGAAATTGGGCATACCACCGTAGAAAAGGATGGACCCAAGTGCTTTTGCGGGAATGACGGTTGTTTGGAAATGATGTGTTCCCCTCAGAGGTTACTGCAATTATACAAAGAGGCCTCCGGCAAGGAGGTTCAGACCCTTGCAGAACTGGAAGGGCGATATGCAGCCGGAGACCAAGCGGCTAAGCACGCCTTAGAAGACTGTGGAAAGTATTTGGGTATTGGATTGGCGACTTTGGTAAACCTGTTCAATCCGGCCACGCTGGTAATAGATACCGGAGATTTTTCGGATTGTCCGGGCATCATTGAGACGGCCAGAGAAGAACTCTGTCGAAGAGCGTATGTGGCGTTGACGCAGCGACTTCCTATGATTAAGATTAAAGAAACCCAAGAGAATGTCATTTGCGGAACTGCCTTTGATTTGTGCGACAAGGTGTTCGATATTGCCTCGCCGGCAAACATTATCGAATAGACAGCATAAAGAAATTGATTTGACAAAAGGAAAGTATGAAAAATGGATACAGTTATGAAAAAGGAACTGACGGTCGACGAAGTGATAGATATGATCGTCGGTATCGGGTATTACATTATCAAGTACGGTGGAGAAATCTATCGGGCAGAGGATACGGCCACCAGAATTGGTCTGGCCTATGGCATGGATGCAGTGCATGTGTTCGCTGTTTCTTCCACCATTTTAGTCACGGTGGAAAAAGATGGTGTTACAAAGACAGAAAACAGAAGAGTAACTGCCACTGCAACCAATTTGGATAGAATTGAACAGCTGAATTCCCTATCTCGCAAAATATGTAATGAGAAACCTTCCTATCAGAAGGTGATGCAGGAACTGAATCGAATTGAGGGTAGACATTGTTATTCTCAAGGAATGGTGATTTTATTCTATGCCCTGATTGGCGCATCCTTTGCGGTATTCTTCGGGGGCGGTGTGGCTGAGTTTATTGCGGGTTTTATCATCGGTGCTTTGTTGCGTCTTGTAATTTGGTTGCTTGAGTACTTGAAATCAGCTGCGTTTCTCATCAATACGGTAGGCGCAGCACTAATCGTGTCTGCTACAAAAGTGGCGACGCTTGCCTATCCTGCCTTGAATGCAGATGCGACCATTACCGGTGTTCTCATGATTTTGGTGCCGGGAATCCTGCTAACTAACTGTATCAGGGATATTGTCTCCACGGACTATGTGGCAGGAACGGCGAAAATGATAGAAACTCTAATCGTAGCATGTTCCATTGCTCTGGGTGTGGCAGTGTCGGTTTTGTGGAGGTAGGATATGGCATTTTTGATTGGATTTGTGGTGCCGGTGGTGGCATCCTATGTGGCCAGTATGGCCTTTGCCCTGCTTTATAACGTGCATGGAAAAAACATACATATCGCATCCGCCTGCGGTGCCTTTTCCTACGCAGTGTACTTGGCGGTAATGCAGCTTACGGACTCCATGGTCATTCCCAATTTCCTGGGCGGAGTGGCAATTGCCATCTATGCGGAGTTGGCGGCAATGATTTTCAAAGCACCCATTACAGTGTATCTGGTGCCCGGCATTGTACCCCTGGTACCAGGACTTACGATTTATAAGGCGATGGAGGCATGCCTGCGCGGAAACCTGGCTGTGGGCGGTGCCGGTGTGGTGAACACCACCAAGATTGGTGGGGCCATTGCGTTGGGGCTGATTTTGACCTCCTATTTCTTCCGTATGTTCCGTAGTATTGGGCAAAAAATGAAACGGGAATCTGTGGGGAAATAGCCACTTTGTCCATGAGAAAAAGAAGGTTTTCCTATTGACAATCAGTGGTGAAGTTTATATAATTTATTTAGGCTGTAAATAAATTGGGCAGCCTGTGTATTTTTAACTAAGAAATTATTTTGGAAATTACCATAATAAGGAGGAAGAAAACATGAAGAAATTCAAAGTTGGTATGGTCGGCGTTGGTCGTGCAACCTCTTACGGACACATTTTTGTAAACCACCCCGACACCGAAGTTGTCGCTCTCTGCGACATGAATCCTGAGATTCTTGCTAAGAACGGTGAGGATTTCAAATTGGACGAGAAGAACTTGTTCTTAAACTACGAGGATATGTTGAACTCAGACGTGGATATCGTGGTACTTGGTACCCCCATTCCTTTCCACGCTGAGCAGACCATCAAGGCGATGGAAGCAGGCAAGCATGTTCTTTGCGAAGTGACTGCATCTGATAACATTGCAGACTGCCAGCGTATGGTAGAAGCGGTGCAGAAATCCAAAACCAAATTTATGATGGCTGAAAACTGTAATTATATGGATTTTGCAATTGAGTGGGATGGCTGGATTAAGTCCGGTAAGATTGGTACTCCTTTCTATGCAGAAGCAGATTACTTGCATGAGATCCGTGGCTTGGTAGACGGTAAGTGGCGTGCAAACCGTGCACCTTTGCACTATTGTTCTCACAGCCTTGGCCCTATCCTGATGTGGATGGATGATCACATTGTTCGTTGTACCGCATCCGGTAACCATCATTCTATCGAGCCTGCAACTACAGGTAATATCGATATCCAGGTGGCTTTGTTCGAAACCGCTAAGGGTGCAACCATCAAGTTGTCAAGAAGCTCTGTTGCCTTGCGTGAGCCCGCTCTGTGCCACTACAACATCATTGGTACCAAGGGATTCTTGGAGAGCAGCCGTCAGGGTTATGCAGGTGTTGGCCTTCGTCATTTTGCAGATCATGATGAAGAGAGACAGGGTATGCCTATCGCTATCAACATCACTGATTTGAACGCTCCTAAGGAGGCAACTGCAGGTGGACATGGTTCTTCCGAGTACTATTTGGTACGTGACTTCTTGAAGTCCATCGAGAACGACACCACTCCTCCTATCGATATTGTACGCGCTATGGATATGACCGTTCCCGGCCTCATCGCTCACGAAGCAGCAATGAAGGGTGGCGTATGGTTGGATGTTCCCAGACTGACCGACTAATACATAGCAAATAGAAAGAATAGGTAATAAATTATGGCAAAATTACGTTGGGGCGTCATCGGTGCCGGTGGTATTGCAGAGCGCAGAACCATTCCCGGTATGATGAATGCAAATAACGCAGAATTGGTTGCTGTTATGGAAATCAACATGGAGCTGGCTGAAAAGTGCCGTGCAAAATGGGATTGCAAGAAAGCTTACGACAATGTAGAAGATTTGCTTGCAGATCCCGAGGTGGATGCAGTGTATATTGCATCCCCCGTATGGCTTCATGCACAGCAGGCTATGGCAGCAGCGGATGCAGGCAAGCACATCCTGATTGAGAAGCCTTTGGCTATGACCTCTGAGGAGGGTGAGAAGGTAGTTGCTTACTGTAAAGAAAAGGGTGTCAAGATTGCGGCTGGTTTGATGATGCGTTTTGGCGCATATGTGCAGGCCATGAAGAAAGCAATCGCTGAGGGCAAAATTGGTAAAGTGGTTTCCGGTTATTCTCAGTTCACCTGTTGGTATCCCGATATGCCCGGTGCTTGGAGACAGAGCAAGAAAATGGGTGGCGGTGGCGCCATGATGGATATGGGTGTTCACTGTATCGATTTGATGCAGTATATCTCCGGTTCTAAGGTAAAAGAAGTGGCAGCATTCCAGGATACCTTGTCCTTCAATTATGAAGTAGAGGATTCTTCCATGGTAATGATGCGTATGGAAAACGGTGCCCAGTGTGTGGTACAGTCCAACTTCAATATTCCCGATGAAGCTGCGAAATGGCGTGTAGAATTCTTCGGTGACCAGGGTAGACTGGTGGGCGAGAATGTCATTGGTCAGATCGACGGCGGTACCTTGGATGCTTTGTTCTGTGGCGAAGTAGGCGGCTATGATGCACAGCAGAACACCAAGGATGTGAAGGGTGAGGCCATAGAGGTAACCTTCGGTGATATGTACACCAGAGAAATTGAGTCCTTTGGCAATTCCATTTTGAATCATCTACCCCTGGAAGTTCCTGCAGAGGAAGCTGTTCAGGTACAGAAGGTAATGGAAGCGGCTTACAGGGCAAACGAACAGAAAACAGTTGTTGTACTGTAAATAGTTTAAAATGTAGAAAGGGATGGTTAACTATGGAAAACAACAAGTTAAAGAAAAAAGCTTCTGACTTTAGATACAATACCGGCGAGACCAAGGTGCCTTGGGCTGCAGTTGGTGAGAACTACAATGCAGAAGACTTGATGACAATCGTTAAATTTATGATGCAGGGTGAAGGCGCAGCATATGATAAGGCTGTAGCTGAGGTAGAGAAGACCGTATACGCTTTGGATAAGGTTTCTGAGCCCCCCGCAAAATTGTCTTTGGACAGACATGTTGCAGCAGCAGAGGATATGTGTGATGAGTACCTGAATACCAAGGGCTCTACTTTCCTTGTAAACTGTACTGCAGGTTTTGAAATTGCTTGTAAGTATGCAGGCCTGAAGGCTGGCGACGAGGTTATTGTTCCTGCAATCACCTTCGCTGCTACTATGGCGTATCCTCTTTCCATCGGATGTAAGATCGTATTTGCGGACGTTGATCCCATCACATTGAACATGGATCCTAAGGATGTTGAGAAGAAGATTACCGACAAGACAAAGATGATCGTTCCCGTACATATCGGTGGATACGCAGTAGATATGGATCCTATTATGGAACTGGCTGCAAAGCATGATATCGTTGTATTGGAAGATGCGGCTCACGGCTTTGGTGGTGAGTACAAGGGACGTAAGCTTGGCACCATCGGTCACTTCGGTTCCTTCTCCTTCCATGAAGTAAAGAACATCACCTCCTTTGGTGAGGGTGGTATCCTTTGCTCCACCGTGACTGAGTTCCTTCCTGAGATGAAGCGTGCCCGTTTCCTTGGTACTGACTTCAGCATCAAGATCAAAGACTGGTTGTATGATGTAACCGCTATCAAAGGTAAGAATGGTCCCTTCGTAGCAACCAACTTCTCTACCACTGAGATTCAGGGTCTGGGACTTCAGTTGCAGATTGCAAGAAATGATCAGATTATGAAGGCTCGTTACGATGCAGCAGCATACTTAACCGAGAGACTTTCCGGTTGTGATGCTATCATCCCTCAGGATTTGGGCGGCGACACTGTGAAGCCTACCTTCCATCTTTACAAACTGCTTATCGATCCCGAGAAGGCAGGCGGAGATATCCAGGTGCTGAAGAAGAAACTGGCTCAGAAGGGTGTTACCGAAATCGCTCACTTCGGACCTCTGTATCGTTTTGCAATCCTCAAAGAGTATGGCTATGACGAGGATGAAATCGCTAAGACCTGTCCTGTATGTGAGGAGGTATTCTATCACAGATTTACACACTTCCCTGTATACGGCTTGACTCAGGAACAGCTGGATTACATGGCTGACTCTATTTTGGAATCCGTTGCAGAGATGCAGGCTGAGGCTGGCCTGAAATAAGACCGGCTCCAATAAACTTTAAGTAAAGATGAAGTCCCTATATTACCAGGTAATGTAGGGACTTTTCTGAACATAGTAAGAATTACGGGAGAAAGGAGAATCATCCATCGTCCACAAATAGGATTATTGGATGATACGCAATTGATATGTTAGGTATTATGTTGGATTGCTCCAGAAATGCCATTCCTCGCGTGCCTGTGGTAAAAGATCACATGGATAAGATGAAGCAGATGGGATATGATACACTGATGCTTTATACGGAGGATACTTTCGAGGTAGAGGGCGAACCTTATTTCGGATATCTGCGCGGCAGATATACCATTGAAGAAATGAAAGATATTGTAGCCTATGGCGATGAGATTGGTATCGAGGTTATTCCCTGCATCCAGACCCTGGCGCATTTGGGTGGCATTTTCCATTGGGAAGAGTATAAGCCCATCCGAGATACGGCAGATATTCTGTTTATTGATGAAGAGAGAACCTGGACACTGATTGAAAATATTTTCAAGACCTTGCGTAAGGTGTTCACCTCCAACCAGGTGCACATCGGTATGGATGAGGCACATTTGGTTGGCTTGGGTAAATATTATGACAAGCATGGCCCTAAGGACCGATTTGAACTGATTTTAGGCCACTTGCAGAAGGTATGCGACCTGTGTGAAAAGTATGGCTTCAAGCCCATGATGTGGAGTGATATGTTCTTTCGCCTGGCATGCGGTGATGATTATTACGGAGATATTGCTCCTGCAATCATCGAGAGAGTCAGCAAGAAGATGCCGAAGAATGTGAGACTGGTGTACTGGGATTATTATAGCTACGATCCTGCACACTATGAGAGAATGTGCCGTCAGCATATGCAGCTGGCAGAAGGTGTGGTATTTGCAAATGGTGTATGGACATGGAACGGTTTCACTCCCGGATATGACAAGGCATTGAAGAGCATTAAACCCGGCATGGAAGAGATTGCCAAGCAGGGCCTTAAGGACGTGTTGGTAACTGCATGGGGCGACGATGGATTTGAATGTCCCTATTCTTTGGCAATGCCCCTGTATTTCCTGATTGCAGAGAACTACCGTGGCAATTTTGACATGCAGAACATCGCGGCTAAATTTAAAGAAATGTTCGGAGAAGATTTCAATGATTTGATTTCTATTGAAGACATCAACCGCTTGAGAAAAGGTGAGATTACCAAATCCTCTGACGAGGAAGCATTTATGTCTAAGATGTACCTGTACAATGATGTGTTGTCCGGAGCTCATGACTGCTGGGTGCCTGATGGAACCTATCAGTGGTATCAGGATTTAACAGAGAGATTTGCATCTTTGGCAAAGACATCTGCAAACTATGCACTGGAATACTCCTATGTATCAGCATTCAGTGCGGTCTTGTCTTTGAAGGCAGATTTAGGACTTCGTCTCCGCAAGGCATATCAGGAAGATGACCGTGTTGCGCTGAAGGAACTGGCAGAGAATGTAGTTCCTGAGACATTGAAGAGATTAAAGGCCTTCTTTGAGGTACATAAGAAACTTTGGTTTAAAGAGAAAAAGGCACATGGTTTCGACGTGCAGGAGATGAGATTCGGCTATTTATTCTGTAGATTTGAACATCTGATTGAAAGATTGAACGGTTATCTGGCAGGAGAAATAGAGGCCATCGAGGAGTTGGAAGATGTACTGATTGATACGATTCCCGCGAAGATTCCTACCTGGCATAAAGTGGCTACAGCAAGTGCCATCACTTTCAGCCAGGCAGACATGTAATATTTATTTTCTACTTTGCAATTGATAAGCTTTTGGGGAACACCCCACGTACTGTTTGAACAGTCGTGAGAAATAGTTCTGGTCGCCAATGCCGACGTGTTCGGCAATTTGCGCCATGGACAAGTCGGTGTTTTCCAAAAGCTCTTTTGCTTTCTGGACCTTTACATTGAGCAGATATTTCGTGGGACTTACCTTTTCGTGTTCCTTAAATACATGAGTGAACCTGCTCTCACTCATGCCGAACATATCAGCGTAGTAGGCGATACTTCTGTTTTCTGTGTAATTGGCATGCATAGCCCGTCTGATTTCTACAATTTTGCTCTTGCCACTACTTTCATATTTGTTTTCTTCATTATAGAATCTTTTTCCAATGATGGACAAAATACGCATTAGGTGTGCGTGGCAGAATTGTTCGTAATAAGGCTCTCTCATATGAAAATCTTCTATCATATTCGTTAAGGTGTTTTCTAATTTATCACTCTGTCCAATAAAAAAAATCCTTCCGTTAGACAATTTAAACCGTTCCATCAATTCCGCGCATCCGCTGCCTGAATAATGAATGTAGTAGGAAATTGATTTCTCATCACCGTGAAACATATATTGCTGTGGTTCTCCCGGACGATAGAGTATGACGCTTCCGGCGGGTGCTTTTAGCACCTGATTGTCTTCAGTGACATAGCAGCATCCTTCGGAAATATATAAAATGTGGTAATCCACCCGCCCTTTGGGACGGGTGCAACTGGTGTCGTGCCCAATCAAATATTGGCAGGCACAGCTATTGACATGTAAGTATTCGTTAGATGTAGCTTCACTTGAGTATATTGCCATAATAAACGATTCCTTTTATATGAATGTGGTTTTGTATTTCAGTGCTTGTGTTTTTATTTTATAATGAGAAAAAAATGTTGTCAATAGCAGAAAAATGCTAAAAAACAGCAGACTAGTGCATATCAAAAGGAGAATAAAAGGGGTATAATGCCTATATAAAATTGAGGAGGTATGTTCTATGGACATCAATAGAATCAAAAAAGAAGACCTTGGTAAAGGAAGCAATATCAAATTAGAGGTATGTGACACTGAAGTGGATATGTACTGGAAGGTGGCTATCGAAGTTCTGGAGACCATCGAAGAGAACAACAAAAAGGGTGAGCCTACTTTGATGGTAGTGCCTTACGGACCTATCGGACCTTACAGCAGATTAGTATATTTAATTAACAAATATCGTGTCAGCCTGAAGAATTGTACTTTCATCAATATGGATGAATATTTGACAGATGACGGCGAGTATATCGACAAGGCAGATCCCCTGTCCTTCAGAGGTGGTATGGACAGAATCTTCTATAGCCAGATTGACGAGGAATTGAATGTTCTTCCTGAGAACAGATATTTCCCTGACCCTAAGAATCCCAATAAGCCCATGGAACTCATCGAGAAATTCGGTAAGCTTGATATGGTGTTCGGCGGTATCGGTATCAATGGCCACTATGCATTCAATGAGCCACCTGAGGATGGTGAGGAGTGCACCAATGAAGAATTCCTGAACCGTGCTACCAGAGTACTCCCTGTTTCCAGAGAGACCAGAACCATCAACTGCTTCATGAACTGTGCAGGTGATTTGAATGGTATTCCTAAACTGTGTATCACTGTTGGTATGAAGGAAATGTTTATGGCAAAGAAGGTAAGAATGTGTATGCCTCGTGACTGGAATGCAGGTGCACTGAGAAAGGTGCTTCATGGCGATGTAACCGCAAAGGTTCCCTGCTCCTTGTTCCAGATGCATGGTGACGCAAAATTGTACGCAGCAGATGTAGCTTTGCAGTCTCCCATTCCTGAAATCAGAATCTATAATAAATAATTTTTAACATGAGCTATTTACTTATAAAAGACGGTAAAGTCATCGCCGATGGCACAATCAGAAGAGGAGACATTCTGGTAGACGACGATACAATATTGGAGGTTGGCTTTAGCGGAGATATCCCTGCAGGCTGTGAAGTGTTGGATGCACAGGGGAAGTATGTGTCCCCCGGATTTATAGACATTCACGTGCACGGTGGCGGTGGATATGACATCATGGATTGCACAGAGGAGGCATTCTGTGAGGTGGCAAATATCCATTTGAAGAACGGAACCACCACCATTGTACCCACGGCGGTGTCCGCTCCTATGGAAGACATATTTGAAATGATTGAGGTCTGTAAAAAGGCCATCGATAAATGCCCCAGCATTTATGGATTGCATTTGGAAGGCCCCTACATATCCGTGAACCAAAAGGGAGCCCACAATGAGAAATTGCTCCATGCTCCCACCGCAGAAGAGACAAAACGTCTTTTGGAAGTGGGTGAGGGTATCATCTGCCGTATGACGGCGGCGTGTGAACTGGACAATATGCAGGAGTTTGCACAGACCTTAAAGGATCATGGCATTGGCTTGGCGTTGGGACACAGCGATGCCACTGCAGCACAGGCATTGGAAGGATTCCGTTGGGGATTTTCCCATATTACCCATTTGTATAGTGCCACACCCAGTGTGCGGAAGATCAATCAGGTGGTAACTGCCGGTGTGATCGAGGCGGCATATCTGGACGATGCTGTGACGGTGGAATTGATTGCCGATGGCAACCACGCTACAGAGCACGGGCTGAAATTGGCTATGAAGATTAAGGGAACGGACAATGTGGTGTTAGTGACAGATGCCATCCGTCCTGCCGGTTTGGATGTGACCGAAAGTTATCTGGGTGCAAAATTGCCGGAGAACAGAGTGATTGTGGAGGATGGCGTGGCTAAATTGCCTGATCGCTCCGTTTTTGCAGGAAGCATTGCTACCATGGCGCGGGTACTGAAGAAATCCATGACCCACTATCATTTGGAGCTTGTGGATGCCATCAAGATGATGACAGAAACTCCTGCAAAAGTATTGGGTGCTAAGGATCTCGGTAAAATCCAAAAAGGCTTCAAGGCAGACTTCGTGCTGTTCGACGAAGACTGGAATATTTCAAATGTAATCAAAAATGGCAAAGTAGTTGTAAATGCCTAATAAACAAGAGCAAGGAGACAAAATGCAGATGAATGAATTTTTATTTTCCATGATTCTCACCGAGTTGGAAGACGCGGTAGGAAAAGAAAACTGTTCTGTAAAACAGATCGACAAGGTAACCCACAGCGTAGACTACTACTGGTTGTCCCGTATGTGGGCTGACAGAGGACGCAGAATGCCCGAGGCAGACTTCGTGGTTGCACCTAAGGATGCACAGGAGACTTCCAAGGTATTAAAGATTGCGAACTACTATAAAATTCCCGTGACTACATGGGGCGCAGGCGGCGGTACCCAGGGTGGTGCAATTCCTGTTTGTGGCGGTATTGTACTGGATACCAAGAGAATGAACCAGATTTATGAAGTAAATACCGAGGGTATGTACATTGAATGTGGTACCGGTGCTATTTACAAACATATCGAATGGGCTGCAAATGAAGTGGGTAAGGCTACCATGCATTATCCTTCTTCCCTGACCTGTTCCACCGTAGGTGGTTTCCTGGCACACCGTGGTATCGGTGTGGTTTCCACCAAGTATGGTAAGATTGACGATATGGTACTCCAGATGGAAGTGGTACTTCCCAATGGGGATATTATCTATACTTCTCCCGCTCCCAAGCATGCGGCAGGTCCTGATTTGAACCAGATTTTCATCGGTTCCGAAGGTACCCTTGGGGTTATCACCAAGGCACAGATTCGTATCTTTGACCAGCCGGAAGAGAGAAGATTCCGTGGTTTCCTGTTCCAGGATATGACCGGTGCGTTCAAGGCTTCCAGAGAACTTTTGCAGAAGTTTAAGCCTTCTGTAATGCGTCTGTATGACCCTGCGGAGACCGCATCTTTGATTAAGAAAATTGTAGGTGTGGAGAAGCCCGGTGCGTTTATGAACATCGCCATCGAGGGTTGCAAGGAGATGGTAGATGTCGAA
>CAJGCP010000021.1 GCA_904501885.1 uncultured Acetatifactor sp.
ATTACAGGAAAATAACACGCGCGCGGTTGCTTGCCTTAATACCGATTTCCGCAGATTGCAAACATAATATATATATAATAATACATACGTTAGCAGAGTGCGTAAAAACTCCCTTAAGGGAATATCCCTTAAAAATCAATATTGATTGCCATATTCTGTAAAATTATGGCAGAGGTGGTTATATGTTGTATATTCAGAGAATACGCGAATTAAGAGAAGATAATGACTACAATCAAACTTATGTAGCACAGTTAATACACGTCGACCAAACAACCTATTCTAATTATGAATTAGGAAAAGTGCGTATGCCTATTGAATGTATAGTTAAATTGGCCAGAGTTTACAATGTGAATTTAGATTACATAATTGGCGTGAGTGATGTGCGGAATGAGTTTCCCAAAAAATAAAAGCGGTAGAGGTTGTATGTTACCTTTACCGCTTTTCCTGTTGGTCTATGGAAGATTATTAACTTTAGCAGTCAGGACAATCTATCATACCTTCACCCTTACAAGTTGGGCACTCTCCAACACTACCATATTGACACTTAGTGCACTCATCGTACGTATATCCTTCGCCATCACAATATTCACAATATTCTTCAACACACATTGCTCCACCACACATCCCACATGTAAATTGTTCCCATGTAAATGGATTGGTAATCTTTCCCTTTCCATCACACTTTGGACATTTTACAATTTCGTATCCGACTTTGCAAGATGAACAATCTTCAATATTTATTCTATTCATTCCGTCACACACATCACATCGTAGTTTACCATCAGAACATTTGGAATTAGTACATGATATTTCTCCCACACCATAACAAGTTTTACAAGAGCCACAGGCACTTAATAGAATACACGTAACTAAAACTAAACTTAATAATCCAACCATTTTCTTTTTCATTTTTCTTTTCTCCTTTTCCTGATGGTCTTACGCGAATTTACGCAGAATGCTAACAGATAATATATAAATATATATACGTTAGCAGAATGCGTAAATCTCCTATAAGCCAAGTAATTGTTTTTTCTTTGCGTCAAATTCCTCTTGTGTGATAATTCCGGAATCTAACAGTTCTTTAAATTTCTTTAATTCTTCAGCTGAACTCTGTGCCTGTGTGATGTTTGTTATAGGTGCGCTTACTTTTACATCTTTTGATTGTCGGTCTGCTAAAATCTTTTTAATTGCTTCGTAGATTTCATTTCTGTTACTGATACCCAAAAACTTAATTCTGCCCGAAGAAGTTCCAACTGCAATTCCTTTCAGCCAACTTGTTCCAACCGCCGAAATACTATCCAATGGCAAATCAATTTGTTTTCCTATGGTCTTTCCATAAACTCTTTTGTCGGTTACAACAATTTGATTATCTCGTATGTATAGATAAATGATTAAATAAACAATCATAGGTGGCGTTCCCAAAAGCAAAACATATCCACATATTGATTGCAGAATACGACAAATATCTTCAAATTCAAAATCATATGTTTCATACATATTATTCAGACTTGCATTTACACACAACAAAACAATTAGTGCTGTAATTACAATTATGATAAATACAAGCAATGTTTTCTTTATTTTCTTTTGATAAGAATAATTACTTTCAACAATTTTTCTTTCTTCCATTCTTCAATCCTCTTTTCTACTCTGTTTCATTTTGATTTGGGAAACATTTCTCACAATGCGAAACTTTAAAAGGAAGTTGCTCAACTTCTTCTAGTGTGTCAAAACTAATATATTCTAACATTCCTTTGGCATAATAACACTTGTTTTTAATATGTAGCATTTTCTTTCTACTACACATGTTTACTACATACTCTTTGGCGTCCGCTTGATACTCTCCTCCTCTATTTACAATATTGACTTTCAATCCATCTTTTGTTTGTCTGTATTGCATATACTCTCTCCTTTCTCATTTGTATAAAATTATTTTAGAGTTTATAACTCTAATTGTCAACCTTTCTATTCGTTTTTCTTATAATGTTTACAGAGGTGTTTTTTATGAAATATAATGAAAGAATAAGAGAAATTAGAGAAGATAATTCCTTAACACAACAAAAGGTTGCTGACCTTTTACACATTGGTCAAAGAACATATGCAGACTATGAAAGTGGCAAGACAAGAATACCCGTAGATAATCTTTTAATTCTTGCCAAATTCTACAATGTTTCTATGGACTATATCACAGGCGCAAGCAACATCAAAACAGAATATCCAAAAGAATAAAAACGGAAGTAATCTTGATTGTAATTACTTCCGTTTTTATTTGCTTATATACGCTCGTATTTCATATCTAAAATCGTTTGGTCTATCTTATTGTATAAATCCTCTGCGTCTTTTTGAATGGCTTTTAAAACACTTAATTGAACGTTTAAAACGCTTCTTGCTTTGTCTGAAGTGTAGCCCTCAACAATTCCGTTAAAGTGTATTCCAACAACGTCTACAAGTGAATCTATATCCTTTAAAATCTCGTTTAAATCTTCCATAATGTTATATATTTTTTCCTTCATTCTTCATCAAACTCCAATCATAATTTTTCTTCTTTTTTCCATATAGTTGCTTTTCTTGAAATTATCAAGAGGGTTGTATGTGTCCAAGTCACTTGATACATCATTTCCATATAGATTGACATATCGCATAGTTTGTTCGATTGTCTTATGATTGAGAAGTTTTTGAAGTTTAACAGGGTTTCCGCCATTCTGTATATAACCTTTTGCAAACGTGTGGCGGAATAGGTGTATTCCTGTTCGCATAACTCCACGTGAATGATTATAGTCTTTCATAGAATCTTCTGCACCACGCCTTGTTAATTGTCCGCCCTCATACTCGGGGAATAAATAATCTTCCTCTTGTAGTCCGCTTAATTCAATATACTCCTTTAAAACGTTTACTAGGGCAGAGGATAAAGGCATATATTTCTGTTTTTTATCCTTGTTCCAAACTAACTTTACTGTGGCTTTTTCAAGGTCTAAATGACAAATCTGAACATTTAAAGCGGTGCTTAGTCTTTGTCCTGTTGAAAAAAAATAATTTGTCATTGCCCAACAACGCCATTCTACCCAACGACTAGAAGTAGGACGCGCTAGCAATAACTTCATCTCTTGTTCTGTGTATGGTTCTTTCAGTTGTTCTTCAAATTTAGGAATGGTAACTTCTATCTGTTCCATATAACCACGCCAAACACAAAAGTAAATAAAACGTCTAATATGCTTCATCATTGAAGCCAGCGTCACCCCTTTGATTCCTCGTTCCGTATGGTAATAAATGTAATCTTCTAATGTTTTCTCGGTTATGGCTGAGAGGTACTTTTCTTTCCCAATCCATTCTCCAAAGTTCCCTACAACAATACGATATTGCCTTTGTGTTTCCTTTGCTAACCCTTTGATTTGATTGTGCCTATAAAACTCTGCTAGTGCCTGTTCAATGGTACAGTCCTCAATTTCTACTACTCTAACAATCTTTCTTCCTCTTGGCATAAAAAAAACCCTCCGTGCATTTCTTTTTTTTTGAAAAAGTCTTGCTCGAAGAGAGTGTGTTTTACTTTTATAAAACTGTTGGAAAACCTCGTGAAAATCGGGCTTGGGGCGATTGCCGAAGGCAATCGACAATCCTTAGTCTTGCTCGTCTGCCAATTCCGACACTTCCGCATTACGCCACGCGCAAGTGTTATAATATCATTTCTTACAAGTAAAGTCAATGCTTTTTTTCAAAAAAAGGCCTCCCTAATTGGGAGGCCTAATCTGTCAATTTATTTCTGAAAATTATCTCTGTACACGTCCGGAAGCATCGCCACCTGCAAGTGTCTCTACTTCTTTTCTGGATACCAGGTTGAAGTCGCCGGGGATGGTGTGCTTCAATGCAGAAGCTGCTACACCATACTCCAATGCTGCCTTGAAGTCCTTGCCATCCAACATACCGCAGATAACGCCTGCTGCGAAGGAATCGCCACCACCTACGCGGTCAACGATGGGATGGATGCTGTACTCTTTGGAGTGATAGAATTCCTTGGTGTCTCTGCTGTAGATACATGCAGACCAGCCATTGTCGGATGCAGAATGGCTCACACGCAGGGAAGATACGCAGTACTCGAAGTTGTAGTCTGCTACCATCTGCTCGAAGATAGACTTGTAACCTGCCAGTTCCAAATCACCGCTGGTCACATCGGTGTTGCCGGGCTTGTAGCCAAGTACCAACTCTGCATCTTCTTCGTTACCGATACATACATCAACATACTGCATCAGGTTCTTCATGATTCTCTGTGCCTTCTCGGAAGACCACAGTTTCTTACGGAAGTTCAAGTCTACGGAAACCTTTACGCCATGCTTCTTAGCAGCCTTCAAAGCTTCCTCGGTAAGTACTGCTGCCGCATCAGATACAGCGGGAGTAATACCGGTGAAGTGGAACCAGTCAGCACCTGCAAAGATTGCATCAAAGTCAAATTCTTCAGCAGTTGCGGTAGAGATAGAGGAATGTGCTCTATCGTAAACCACCTTGGAAGGTCTCATGGAAGAACCGCTCTCCAAGAAGTAGATACCAAGTCTCTCACCACATTTCGCGATGTGCTTGGTTCCTACATTGTACTTTCTCAGTGCTGCTACTGCACACTCACCGATTTCGTTGTTGGGAACTGCAGTAACGAACTCTGCATCATGACCATAGTTAGCCAAAGATACTGCTACGTTTGCTTCACCGCCGCCGTAGCAAACATCAAACTCGTCAGCCTGGATAAACTTCTCAAAATTAGGGGTGGACAATCTCAACATGATTTCACCCATGGTAATAACTTTTGCCATTTTGTATATCTCCTTTATTCTCTATGCTTTTAATGATTCTATTTGGTGACCTTACAGCCTTTCCATTCATTTAACGCCTAATTATTTCTGCAAAAGATGAATTGCAAATCCGCCCACTTCTTCTTTCATGTAAAGTGCTTTGTACTTGCCCTTCTCATCTCTTACAGGCTCTACAAACTCAACTCCCAAAACAGTGCTCATATAGTTCACTGCTCTCTCGATGTAGTTGGTTCTGATAGCGATGTGTCCATGTGTGCCCTTGAAAGGTGTCTTCATCACTTCGATCATAGAACCTGCGAAAATGGAGCTGTTACCAACTTTTACAGGAATACCGAACATAAATCCAAAACGGTTTGCAATCTTCAACGCTTCGTCTTCGTTTGCGCCGTTGATACCGATGTGAATCAATTCGAATCCAAGCATGGTCTGAACTGCTTCTCTGGTCAACTGCTCAATCTTGTCCCACTCACCTGCATTGATCAAATCGCCGGGAACCATCCAGGAACCACCGCATGCGATAATCTTGTCGAAATCAAGATAGGTAGTCAGGTTCTTTGCGCTGATACCGCCGGTAGGCATAAACTTCATATTTACATAGGGTGCTGCCATGGCTTTGATCTTAGCCAAACCGCCGGACTGCTCTGCAGGGAAGAATTTCACCACTTCCAATCCAAGTTCAATTGCCTGCTCAATATCGGAAGGGCTGGAAGTACCGGGAGTGATAGGAATGTTCTTCTCGATACAATATTTTACGGTATTGGGGTTCAAACCGGGGCTAACGATGAATTTAGCTCCTGCTTCCACTGCCGCATCTACCTGGGCTGCGTTCAGCACAGTACCTGCACCTACGCACATCTCAGGGAAATTAGTGGTCATGATCTTGATTGCCTCTGCTGCCGCACTTGTACGGAAAGTCACCTCTGCACAGGGAAGTCCTCCTGCACACAATGCCTTTGCCAAGGGAAGTGCATCTTCTGCTCTGTCGATTTTTACCACAGGCACAATACCGATTTTGCTAATCTGCTCTAATACGGGATACATATTTACCTCTTTCTGCTTATTTGCATATTATTTTCTTTGTATTGCTATAGAATACTATTATTTACCAATACGATTAAGCCAATACTTCCTTGACTGCTTCTGCGATTTTATCACATTTGCAATTTGCAAAGAAATATTCCTGGAACTTCTCGCCGGACAGTGCACCCTTGCAAAGTTCTCTATCCAGATTCTTCAGGATTGTCACCATATCTACATGGGTCACTTCCTTCACGCTGTCAAGAATCTTCTTATTGCGCTGCTCGGGAACCACTCTCTCCTTGGGATATCCGCCACCACCGGGTGTGCAAAACAATTTCTCAAAGGTGTATTCCAAATTCAATTCACCGCCCCAGCCGAAGCCCTGTGCAAAAGGCATAGCCACACAGTTTCCATCATTTACCTGAGAGAACAGGTAGGCATCCAAGGGGGAGGTCACATGACCGCAAAGCACTTTGGGGAAAGAGTTGCAAGCCAGCATTGCGCCCTCGCCGGTACCACAACCGGTGATGACAAAATCTGCTGCACCGGAATTAATCAGAACTGCTGCCAAAATACCATTCTGCACATAAGTCAAAGAATTGGGATCTTCTGCACCATACATGCCATAGTTAAATACCTCATGTCCCATGGGCTCCACTACCTTTTTCAAGGTAGCGCAAATCAACTCATTTTTCGCAGCCTGACTGTTTTCATTAATCAATGCTATTTTCATTTTATCTGCCTCACTTAAGATTATACTGTGCCCCGCAAGGTGAATCCCTGCGGGGACTTTATTCCAAATATTAGCCGGGCTGCTTGCCGATGTATGCCAGAATACCGCCATCTACATAGAGGATGTGGCCATTGACACCATTGGAAGCCTCGGAAGCCAAGAATACTGCAGGGCCGGTAAGTTCTTCCGGCTGCAACCATCTGTTGGCAGGAGTCTTTGCACAGATGAACTGGTCAAAAGGATGTCTGCTGCCATCGGGCTGAATCTCACGGAGAGGTGCTGTCTGAGGGGTCTCGATATAACCGGGGCCAAGGCCGTTACACTGAATGTTGTACTGGCCGTACTCAGAACAGATATTTCTGGTAAGCATCTTCAAGCCACCCTTCGCAGCCGCATAAGCGGAAACGGTCTCACGACCAAGTTCGGACATCATGGAGCAGATGTTGATAATCTTACCTGCGCCCTTCTTCATCATTGCAGGAATTACTGCCTTTGCCATGATGAAAGGTGCATTCAAGTCTACATCAATCACCTGTCTGAACTGGTCAGCGGTCATCTCATGCATGGGAATTCTCTTGATGATACCTGCGTTGTTTACAAGGATGTCGATAACGCCAACTTCTTTTTCAATCTGAGCTACCATTGCGGTAACTGCTTCTTCGTTGGTTACGTCACAAACATAACCATGTGCCTTGATACCTTTTTCTGCATATGCAGCAAGTCCCTTGTCCACCAATTCCTGATTGATGTCGTTGAAGCATACGGTTGCGCCTGCCTCTGCGTATGCGGAAGCGATTGCAAAACCGATACCATAGGAACCACCGGTTACCAATGCCACTTTACCTTCCAAAGAAAAGTTAAGATACTTATTCATTTCTTATTCTCCTTTAAAATTATATTTTGATACCTGCCTGACTGCAGATATTATGTACTTACATCAAATCCTTCATAGCCACGCCGTCCATATCGTCGAAGGCCTGATTTTCACCAACCATACCCCAGATAAAAGTATATGCTCTGGAACCACATCCGGAGTGGATGGACCAGCTGGGTGAAATCACTGCTTCTTCATTTCTCATTACGATATGACGTGTCTCTGTGGGCTCGCCCATATAGTGCATTACAAATGCATCTTCGGGCATCTCGAAGTATAGGTAAACTTCCATTCTTCTGTCATGGGTATGGCAAGGCATGGTGTTCCATACGCTGCCGGGCTCCAATTTGGTCATACCCATTACCAACTGGCAGCTCTCTACCTGACCGGGAAGAATGTACTTGCAAATCACTCTATGGTTTGCATCCTCCAGGGAGCCGAGCTCCACTTTATTCTCATCCTTCACGATAACTACGCCTTCCTCGGGTGTGCCGTTGGGCTTAATCACCACCGTAGGATAGGTTTTATGGGCAGGTGCGGAATTCAAATAGAACTTCGCGGGATTCTTATCATCATCACTTGCAAAAACAATATCTTTGGATCCCATACCGATATACATCGCTTCCTTGAAGCCAATCTTGTATACCTTGCCATCGATGGTAATGGTACCTGCTCCACCGATGTTGATAACACCTAATTCTCTTCTCTGGCAGAAGTATTCTGCTCGAAGTTCGTCCCCTGCTGTCAATGCAATGGGGGTCACGGGTACTGCTGCACCTGTAATAATTCTGTCGATGTGGCTGTATACCAATTTGATCTCGCCGGGCACGAAAAGATTCTGAATCAGAAACTCTTCTCTCAAACGGTCCGTGGTATAATGTTTCACATCTTTAGGGGATACTGCTGTTCTAAGTTCCACCTTAATAGCCTCTCTTTCTACGGGAAAATCACATCCCAACAGACGAATCTTCCCCATTGTTTATAAACGAGTTTATTATATCATACAATTCCAACAAATGCCATCCCATATTTTTATGTTTTTCTATCTTAATTTTAGCCTCGAAAAAACTCACGTTGCAGTTTTGTGCAAAAAAGACCCCCATTTTACAATTTGTAAAACGGGGGTTCCATCAATCAAATTATTCTTCTTCCTCTTCTTCGGGAATTTCTTTTTTTACTACGATGGCCTCTTCTACCAAATGGTCTTGAATTGTGACCACTTGAATGGACAGAAGTTCTGTCTCCACCTCCGGGGTCTCTCCGTCGCCCGGAATGGCACCCAGCGCATCAAATACCAAGCCATTGAAGGTTTCGTAATCTTCGGTGGGCTCAATTTTTACATCCATGGTCTCGGACAATTCCTCCAAAGAGACACTTCCATGTACTTTCCATGTCTTCTCGTCCACCTGCTCAATCAAAGGTTTCTCTTCCTCTTGAGGCTCATCCACTTCGATATCTCCCACCAATTTCTCCACCAGGTCGTTGATGGTGACCATACCGCTGACGCCACTGTACTCATCTAATACGATGGCAATATTGCTGCGGTTATGCTTCATGTTTTTGAACAGCACATCCGCCTTCACACTTTCCGGCACAAAATATGCGGGGCGTATGGAAGTCTTTAAAATATTTTCACGGCTCTTATCCCGTTGACGGAAGTAGTCCTTGGAATTCAAGATACCCACCACATTGTCTACGGAATCCTCGCAAACAGGATAGAATGTGTGTCTGTTTTCAAAAATCACTTCCTCCCAGACATCCATGGAATCTTCCATAAAAAGAACCACAAGTTCTGTTCTGTGAGTGGCAATTTCACTTGCCGTAAGGTCATCAAACTCAAACACATTCTGAATCAACTGCTTTTCTTCCGGGTCGATGGTACCCTTTTCGCTTCCCACATCCACCATCATTCGAATCTCTTCTTCGCTGACATTTTCCTCCTCTGCGTTGGGGTCAATGCCAATGAGACGTAACACGCCATTGGTAGATGCTGTCAGCAACCATACGATGGGGGCAAACATCACGGAGATGCCGTTGATCAAACCGGAGATACCCAGCGCCAACTTCTCGGCATTTCGCATGGCCACCCGTTTGGGAACCAACTCACCAAAAATCAAAGTCAAATAGGATAAAATCAAGGTGATTACCACAACGGAAATTGCATCCAATGTGGAAACGGGCGCCTTCACGCCCAGGCCAATCAACCAATCCACCAATCCATCGGAGAAGTTTTCCGCTGCAAACGCACTGCCCAAGAATCCGGACAGGGTGATTGCCACCTGGATGGTAGCTAAAAACCTGGCGGGCTGGCTGGTGAGCTTCACAAGTCTCTTCGCTCTCTTGTCCCCTTCCTCAGCCATTTTATCCATTTTGTTGTCGTTCATTGAGATAACAGCGATCTCTGCACATGCAAAGATTGCATTCAATGCAATCAATCCTAACTGCAATGCAATCATGGTGACATACTTATTCATTTGCTGCCACCTCCATCTGCTTTTCAGTATCGCTACTGTCCGCGTCGTCCATTAATAAATTTCCTCCTTGTTGTTTTAACACATTTTATTCTGCAACCAGATACAGATATTAAATTATAGCTTGAATCTCATACTTTAGTCAAGTTATTACAATGAATCTTTTGTATTTTTGCGTTTTCGCTTCCATCCCTCACATAACATTAGCAACGCAAAGAGCGCCAAACTACCTATTGTCACCGCAATACCTTCCCATGTTCCAACAGGTACATATTCCATCTCTATCCCATACGCTCCTGCCTCTAAGTCCAAGGCAATCAGCGCTCCGCCAAAGGTGGCAGGCTCCACAGATTCTCCATTGACCTTGATGCTCCAACCCTTTTCGTAGGGGATGGACATAATCAGGCGGCCCGGTGCCTCCATCCGGATTTCTCCCCGCAGGGAATCGCTTTCAAAAATCACATTCTCCATATGTTGGGCAGAAAGTATATCCAGGGCTTCCTGTAGCACATCCACGTCAAGGCGGTACACATCCACCGTAATTTTAGGAGTTTCGTCCTTGTCATTGGCATTGCTCAGGCGAATTTCCTGACCTTCCTGCAAATCTCCCAGATACAGAAGGGCTCCGCTTTTAATATCTTTGTATGTTTCCTCTTCTAAAGGTCCGCCGGACAATTTGATTTGTTTGGAATCCAAGGAAGTCACGATTCCATAGTACACCCCGTCCTCCGGCGCCGCAAACACAATATCATCGCCCTGCTCTGTTCGTTCTTTTTTGTGGAACAATTTTCCCTCAACACCAAGGGACTGCACCAATTCTGTCTGCAGACGAATTCCATGATTGGAAACACCCTCCGGCAAATCAAAACCTACCGGCCCCACATAACCGAAAGGCAACGTGGCAGTGCATTCATACAAATATACTTCTTCGCTATTCCCCAAGGGTTGAAACAGTTCGTTTCCGTACTTGTCTGATTCCCCAAACATATACTTCACATTGAGTAGCGCACCGGCCAAAGGGGTACCTCCGTCAAAGGAATAATACACCTTGCTGTGACGCATTCCAAAGCGTTTATACATGTCCATAACCTGTGAATTCATTGTAGAGGAAAAGACACTGGCCGAAGGATATCCTGCCAAAGTGGCATCATTTTTGGTTTTGCGGGTAAACTTTTCAAAACGATAAATTCCGTGTCCTGCTTCCCGTTCGGCCACCTTTTGCACCAGCGCATCATAATCATCTAACTGTTGCAAATACCCGGCACGATTCACCGTGCCTGCTCTGGTATAGCCCGTATTTCCGGCGCATTCTCCAATCACCAAAGCTAAGCTGATAAGGGCAAGTACCCATGTAAACTTTTTCGTTCGCTCACTGGGTGCTATCGGCTCCGGGCACTCTGATGGAACGTCACTGTGCTCTTTGTCTATGCCTAGTTGCTCCGCTGTTCCGGTACTTTGCTCTACCTGTTTTTCCAAATAACTGCGATACAGCCATAACAACACCGCATACGCAGTCACCAACAACAGGGTAAGCACTTTCACACCTTCCCGGAAATCATCATGGGTGATGTATACCACACTATACACAAACAACGCCACAGCCACCAAATAACCACATATAATATGCCATTTCGGCGCATTCTTCAAATGCACAAATGCATCATAACAGATGGTAAGTACCAAAAAGATATACAAAAACGACTGTCGGGCCGGGAAAGAATCCGGATAATTCAAGCCATGCCAAATAAAATCCAGGACATTGACACTAAAGCTTACAAGCATAAAGCCAAGAACCGCCAGTTTGGTGATTTTCTGCCAAATTGAAATCTTACGGTTCAGCACATACATAGGAATCAGCATAAGCACTGCACTACCGCAGTATATATTGGGCCAATGGTCCAACCCCCGTTCCGTGCTGACGCAAGCAAAATGTCTGGGAAGCACCTCCAACACAGAAAAATAAGATTTGATCGTCTCCGGGAAATTCATATCTCCAAAATCTGTCTGAGACAACGCGCAGACCTCGGGAATCAATAAAACAGACGCCATCCCAGCTGCCAACAACGAATACAGTGCAAAATGGAACAGAGTCCTAAAATCACATTTGTGATTGACAATCAACACGATAAAATACAACACCAAAAAGAGGCATAGCATAATGGAAATATAAAAGTTACTGTAGATGGAAAGGGCCAATGTCACACAGTACAAGCCACATTTGCGCTCTTTCACCAACCGTTCCAAGCCCATAAGTATCAGTGGAAGCAATACCACCGGGTCAATCCACATAATATTGAAATCATAAGCCGCCATGTACCCGGACAGGGCATAAAACATGGAAAACAGTAACGCCTTCCAATCACTTTGTGCAAAATGATGGCGAAGATACAGGTATGCAGTCAATCCTGCCAATCCTATTTTTACCACCACCATATAGGTCAAAAACTCCACAAATAGGGCCTCCGGCACCAACAAGGCCAGAATATATGCCGGGCTGGCCAAGTAGTACACAAACAAAGCCAGGAAATTAGAGCCAATTCCCACATGATAAGAATAAGCCAGACTCTCTCCTGCTCTAACCTTTTGCATCAATTCCTGAAAAAAGGGCATGTACTGGTGATACATGTCCGAGGCCAAAAAGCTTCTGCCACCAAACGGGAAAATACCGTATGCCACAAAGACGCCCAGCATAATTACCATAGGCAGAAATAAGGCTGCCCAAAAAGCCAGCCGTTCTACTTTCTTATTCATTTTCACATCAAATAACTTTTCCATATGTAACCCGATATCCTGCTTTATAAAATATTATAATGCCGTTTCGTCTTCTCCTAACAATCACTTGCCCTTATTCTAACAGATTCCCGACTAAGTATCTATATGTTTTTTCTTTCTCTCCGGATACTTCTTTCACATTATTCAGCTATCTTTATATAAAACAAGGTCGATCCCATAAAGGAATCGACCTCAAATTTCAAAATCATAGTATTTACATCAAGTGCACAGGCAATTTGTCCCCTACGCCGTAGGCCACAAAATTTCCCTTGGGCGTTGTGGGTTTCTTTGCTACTGGAGCCTTAGGTGCTGCTGCCTTTGCAGGAGCCTTTGCTGCAGGAGCCTTAGGCGCTGCCGTCTTTGCAGGGGCCTTTGTTGCAGGTGCTTTAGCTGCAGGAACTTTAGGCGCTGCTGTCTTTGCAGGGGCCTTCGCTGCAGGCTTCTTTGCCTCCGTTGTCTTTGCGGGTTCTACCTTCTTGGTTTCATTTGTTGCACTTGCAGTCTTTGTTGCAGTGGTTGCGCTTGCAGTTTTTGCTGCTCTCTGAATACTACCTGCTCCTACGGGCATTTTTGTCTACCTCCTTGGCTAACTCCATATATTCTCCGGCGCTTCTTGCGCTCTTTTTATGTACCATCACGGGCTTGGAATTATCCTGCGCCCATTCAATCTCGCTATCAACACGGATAATTGTGTCAAACACATTCACCTCTTCGAACTGGTGCAACACCTCAAGGGTTTGCTTGCCGTAGTTCTTACGTACATCCATTTTCGTGATGACCACTCCCATAAGATGCAGATTGGGGGAAAGTTTTTTCACATTATCCAAGAACTCAAACATATTTGCGACGCCAAACAGCCCCCAGGGAGAAGCCTCCACCGGCAAGATCACCTCGTCCGCCGCCACCAGAATATTCATCACCCAACCACCCAAGGTGGGAGGTGCGTCAATCAGAATGTAATCATAAACACCGCTATCCTTGATTTTCTGCAATCCCCTGGACAAAATCATTTCTCTTTGCCACTTGGTGAACAAATCAAACTCGATACTGCTCATCAAGGTAGAGGATGGTATCAAATCCAAGTTTTCATAGGGTGTGGGAACCACGTAATCGGTTAAGTCCCTTTCCCCTTTGATGGCCATATAAAGGTTCTTTTCGCCGGAGGCAAATTCCAACACCTCGTCTTCCGTAAAAAAGGATAGGGACAGGTTCAACTGCATGTCGCCGTCTATCAAAAGCACCTTTTTGCCCATGGCAGAAAGGGAATATCCCACATTTGCACAGGTGGTGGTTTTGCCGCTACCGCCCTTATTATTCGCAAAGGCTATCGTCTTCGTCATCTTCTTTCCCATAAAGACATTGGATTCCTTTCTCTGCAAAATATTTTAACCATTCATCGGAAGGGCGGATATCTGTCACCACCATATCGATGCTGGACCAATCACTAATCACCGAAAATGCCACCTTACCGAACTTGGTATGGTCTGCAATCAAAATCCTCTGGGACGCGCTTCTTAACATTTCTTCTTTTACTTGGCAAAACATTTCATTGGCATCGGAAATGCCCTTTTGCATATCCAGACCCTTACAGGAAACAATGGCTTTGTCCGCATAGTAGGACTGCATAGCATCAATGGTTCTGGGGCCAACAAAGGCCAAATAATTCTCTTTCATATTACCGCCCGTGGAAATAATCTCCCAGCCGGTCACATCGGACAACTGCACCAAAACCTCTATGGAATTGGTGATAACGGTCAGTTTCTTTCTGTTTTTTAACATTTTTACTGTGGCAACCGCAGTGGTACTGGGATCCACAATAATATGTTCGCCGTCCTGCACCAGAGTGCTGACAATCTCTGCAATCACCTGCTTGCCCTCCATATTGCGTTTTTTACGCACATTGAAAGGCATATCCAAACTGCTATTTTCATTCAGTACGGCACCGCCATAACTTTTGGTGGCCAGTCCTTCTTTGTCAAGTTTATCCAAATCCCGACGAATCGTTTCCTCTGAGACACCAAAAAGAGTACTCAGCTCACTGACTACTACTTTTTTCTCATCTTGCAGTTTCTCTAAAATCTGATTTCTACGTTCTAATGCAAGCATCCAAATCTCCTCATGCTACACTTTTACAACTATAACTACAACAAAATTCACTCCGTCGTCCTTACAATATTGATTTGCAAATCTGAGGGTCGGGATGTGCAATCACAGTGGAGTCCAGATACATTCCACTCTCAGCTACCGCCGCCTTAGCTCTGGCAATGGCGGCATCCACCGCCGAAACCTCACCGCATAAGAATACATAGGATTTTCCACACATTCCCTTTGCCACACGAAGTTCAATCAATTCCACTTCAGCGGTTTTTGCAGCCACATCTGCAGCCACAATAATTGCTGCAGCATTGTAGGTCTCTAAAATACCAAGGGAGCTGATATGGTCCACCTGAGTGGTGCCATAAATGGCAGGGAAAATACCGGGATGAGGATTGCCCAACACAAAACTATCGATAAATTCCTCTCCTCTGGTATGTTTCGCTGTGGCAACAGCCGCATCCACCGCACTTAAATCACCTGTAATCAAAGCGATATACTTGCCGGGGCAAACGGTTTGTGCCTCGATCAATTCTACTGCCGCCGTTTTCACCATGGCATCTGCTGCGGTAACACCTGCAGAAACTGTCTTAAATTCTATCATTCCAAGTGCTTTACCCATAAAAAACTCCTATTTATGTATCTTTTTGCTTATTTAAATGCTATGGCCATTATTCTGCCACGATTTCCACAAATCGGTCTGTGACCTTTTTCACAGTTCCGTCCACAGATGCGTGGATACATACGCTCAATCCCTTGCCGGTGGTAGCGATACATTGTCCAGCTTGCACCTTATCGCCCACCTTTACATTTGCCTGTGCAGGGGCACCGATGTGCTGACTGAGCAAAATCTTTACTTTCGTTTTCTTGCCGGATTGGAAAGCAAATGCGCTCTCGTCCAAGGGGGCAGGCATTTCTGCATACTTCGTCAGGCCCAATCTTGCTTCCAAGCGTTTTTCCGGCACTTTGCGATATTCACGGCTCAGTTGCACCGGAGAAGCCTCCACATCCGCCGGCACTTTCACCCCTGCGGCGCGAAGTCCCGCCTTATATTCTGCAATCAATGTTCTGGGGGACAATCCCTGGGGACACGCAAAGTTTTCGCAAATACCACAAGAACTGCAAAATAAAGTATTGATAAACACATTTGTATTTTGAAAATCTCTGTTGGCCGCGCTTCTCATAAAAAGATGGGGCTCTATGGGATGTCCCAGCGCATGTCTGGGGCAAAGCGCTGTACAGCACTCACATTGACAGCAGGCAGATGCTGCTCTCTTTAATTCTATCGCCGAATTCTTATTCTTGCGTTGCACCAAAGTATGGCTCTCATCCAACACAATAATGGCATTGGTGGTCTTCGTGACCGGATCCATTTCGTCTGCCAAAAATCCCATCATCGGGCCGCCTACCAAATAGGCCGGTTCTTTCGTGGTGACGCCTCCTGCCTGGGCAACCACCTCTTTGATGGAGGCTCCAATGGGAACGCGCAAGGTGACGGGGCGTTTTACTTCTCCCACCACACTCACCAATTTGTCCATAACAGGAGTGCCTTCATTCACTGCACGATATACATTGTAAACAGTCTCCACATTGAATACGGCAATTCCTTCCTCAATGGGAAGACCTCCGGGACGTACTACTTTACCGGTGGCTTCATAAATCAACACCACCTCGTCACCCATGGGGTACACACCGTCCAAAAGTTGTACTCTCATATTAGGGTAAGCATCTATATATCTATTGATAGCTTTTATGGTAGCTTTATATTCTTTTTTTACTCCGATGATTGCCTCTTTGGCCCCCACCGTCTGCGCAATCATAGCGAACGTCTCTAAAATCTCTTCTGCTTTTTGCTCCAAAAGTTGTTTATGCAACTGCAAAAGGGGCTCACATTCGGCGCAGTTTAATAAAATAACTTCAGCTCGTTCATCCAATTTTGCATAGGTGGGGAATCCCGCGCCACCGGCACCCACGATGCCGCTGTCCTGCAAAATCTGCTTCAAAGCCTTGATTTCCATGTTACACACCTTCTATACTTATTGTTCTTCTTCCCAATAACTATGATGGTTATTGTCCTTCGTCTACAATACCTACAATGGCAGCGTCCACGGGAGCACTTTCATTGCCCACTCTTGCTGCACTACCTGTGGCCACAAGTACGGTTTCACCCACACCTGCACCGATATTGTCGATTGCCACGAAACGGGAGGCGCATGCCTGCATCTCCTCTATGGGCTCGATGATCATAAATTTATTTCCGATTAAGTTATCGCATTTGCGCGTAGAAACAATACTTCCTACCACTTTACCTATAACCATAATAAACCTTGTCCTTTCCAAATAAAACAAGTGAATTTTTGATAAACGGGCAGATAGAACTCTAATCCACTGCCCGCCTATATCCTACTTCAAAATCGTTACCTTATCGCCGGTCTTAATCAGGCTGGCGTTGGCTTCGTCGGTATCAATGTGCATTTCCAGCGTGAAACTGTCGTGAACACGAATTTTGACATGCTCAAAGACAGTACCTCTTTCGTTGTCTGCCTTCACAGAAACAATATCTCCATCGTGTACACCTGCTGCCATCGCATCTGCAGGGGACATATGGATGTGACGCATTGCCACAATACATCCCTCTTTCAAATACACTGCGCCCTTGGGGCCCACCACAGCAATCGGCGCACTGCCTGCCACATTACCGGATTCTCTGATAGGTGCCTTAATGCCTAATTTCATGGCATCCGTAGAAGAAATCTCCAACTGGGATGCACTTCTTGCAGGTCCAAGCACTCGCACATTCTCAATCGCACGCAACTTAAGTCCCACCACGGTAACTGTTTCATTGCATGCGTACTGACCTCCCATGAGTTCCTTCTTTTTGGTGAGTTTGTATCCCTCACCAAAAAGAATTTCCACATGTTCTTGGGTCAAGTGAATATGTCTCGCAGACACGCCTACCGGAACCTGAAATCCATTGGATTTTTCTTCCATCTGGTTCAGCGTTTGAAGCACCATCTGAGTGATTTTTTCAATTGTCTGCTGTTCCATTCCTTATGTCCCTTTCCCTAAAAGTCTTATTTTACCTTGGGAAGGATCATTTCTACATCATTGTGAGGACGAGGAATTACATGAGTAGCTACCAATTCGCCCAACTTAGCTGCGCTGTTTGCACCAGCTTCTACGGAAGACTTAACAGCTCCTACATCACCACGAACCATGATGGTTACCAAACCGGAACCGATCTTCTCAGTACCAACCAAAGTAACGTTAGCTGCCTTACACATAGCATCTGCTGCCTCGATTGCTGCTACCAAACCTCTTGTTTCTACCATTCCTAATGCTTCCATTGCCATAACTTTTTCCTCCTGTTATTGTTTGTTATTTGCATGTTGTTTTTTAGTTTCTTGTTTCGCTGTTAGATTTCCTGAATTGTCTTTTCATCCAAGGTTTCTAACGGCTTTTCATTCATAAATCTGCTTGCGCTTAGATTTACAAGTCTTATGATCTCTTCGTGGGGATTGGCAATCACACCATGCGCCACAGGCTTTTTCACGGTCTTCTTCAACGCAGTTTCCACTGCTTCCGTTACCGCTGCTACGTCGCCCTTGACGATGATAGTAACCAAACGACCACCCATTTTTCTCTCCCAGGTAGCCAACTGAACTCCGGCCGTTTTACACATAATATCCAGAGCATCTATTGCCGGGACTACACCGGAAACTTCGATTAAGCCTAATGATATATTGCTCATTTTCCGGCTCCTTTTCTTACTTTAATTAGATGCGGGGAAGAATCTTCTCAACATCGTTATGAGGACGGGGAATTACATGTGCTGCTACCAATTCACCCAATCTGCTTGCAGCTGCGGAACCGCTTTCAACAGAAGCCTTAACTGCTCCTACATCACCGCGAACCATAACGGTTACCAGACCGGAACCGATCTTCTCTGTTCCTACCAAAACAACCTCTGCGGACTTGGTCATTGCATCTGCTGCCTCGATAGCTGCTGTCAAACCTCTTGTTTCTACCATTCCTAATGCTTCCTGTGCCATAATGTTCTCCTTTCATTCAGGCAAAATATAATTTTGTATAGTTTCGTTTTTTATTTTTTGTCAAAAGCGTTTAGCTTCAACATTTTTTCTGTGTCTTCGGTAGGTCTTGGAATAATGTGTTTTTGCACCACACCGGTGACTTCTTTTGCCACGGCCTCAGCGGCTTCCATAGCTGCCTCCACTGCTGCAACACTGCCTCGAAACTTTACTGTTACCAAATTGGGAACTGCAAGTGTCTCCGCTTTTGCAGGCTTGTTTTTGTCGAAGGTTTCTATCGTCACATCTGCTGCTTTACAGCCGGCATCTGCTGCCATAAAGGCACACACCAAACCATACACCTCTAACAATCCTACTGCTTGCTCCATAGCTTCCTCTTTTCCGCATGTACCAACTATTTGTTGATAACCGCAATCTTAAGACCGGTCATCGCCAAGTTGGTCTTCAATGCTTCGTTAATCTCTTCCAAAGGATAGGTATGGGTAACTAACTTCTCCATGGGGATACCCATCTTCTTTGCACTCTTCAAGAAATCAAAGGTGGTTACATAATCTCTCAAGGTGTATACCCAGGAGCCAACGGTTGTGATTTCCTTAGAGCAGATATCGAAGTGAGGATTGATGGTTGCATCTCCACCATTGATGAAGAAGCCAAGCTCACACAAGCCACCGCCGTTGCGGATGAACTTGTAGATATTTGCGTGTGCAATGGGGGAACCGGTACACTGGAATGCGAAATCTGCCAAATGTCCGTCTAACTGGTCTGCCACTGCAGCGGTGAGTGCTTCAATTCCCTTGTGGTCCTTGAAGTTCACTGCGCCGGAAGCGCCCATTTCCTTCGCAAAATCAAGTCTCTTCTGCTCACCGTCTACTGCGATGATGTTATTGATACCCATGGTACGAAGAACTGCGATACAGATCAAACCAATGGGGCCACATCCCTGTACAACTACCCTGCTGTTGAAACGAAGAATTCCTGTGGTCTTCGCTCTCTCCACTGCGTGAATCAATACCGCGCAGGGCTCAATCAAGATTCTGGAAATCAGGTCAAGGTCACTTACATTAAATACGGAAGAACCTCCTCTTACTACCAGATAATCTGCAAACCAACCATTCAAGTGAACCTTGTCGTCGGGAAGCAATCCGTAAATATCTGCATGACCTACATTCTGTTTATTTAAGTCAAACATTGTGATCTCAGGATCATCACCAAAGATGACGGAGGTAACGATTTTGTCGCCTACCTTCAAATCCTTTCCGGTGCTGTCCTTCTTCACATTCTTGCCCATCTTTACGATTTCGCCGGTACCCTCGTGACCGAGAACCACGGGAATCATACCGAAGGGATCGCGCTTGAATTCGTGTGCATCTGTTCCGCAGACACCACAGCCTTCTACTTTTACCAAAATATCGTCATCGCCCAGCTCGGGAATGGGATATTCCTGAATTTCGAATTTTTCAAGCTCTGTCAGCATTGCCACATGTGCCACCTTAGGAATATTACCGCTTGCTGCAGGTGCAGACACGGTGGTTCCCTCCAGGCTGGCAAGCACTTGTTTTACAATTTCTTCAATCTGTGCTGTGTTAGCCATCTCTATTCTCCTTTCCTTATTTTCATTTATCTGATGCAGAGACTGTCAGACATGACACATCTTCTGCTCTTTGTAAAGGACTTGGTACTGGTCAATCCCTCGCCGGTACGGCTTGCGATGGTGAAGGTACAATATCCTTCTCCGCCAAAGCCCAGCGCCGCATAGGAAGGCGCATTCTTGACGATGATGGCAGTATCAATTTCCTTTGCATACTTGGTAATATTGTCGATGTTCTTGGAATGGATGTGGGCGGAATGACGGTTTCCATGCTCCAGCCATACAGCCTTCTCGATGGCATCATCAATGTCCTTTGCTCTTACCATACCTAAGATGGGCATCATCAACTCTTCTGCAATCAGGGGATGTTCTTTCTCTCCCTCAAATACGATACAGCGGATGTTGTCAGGCACTGTTACGCCAATCATGCCAAGCAAAGTTTTGGCATCACGGCCAACACATTTTCTGTTCAGTCCCTTAGGTGTCATCACGGTTTCTGCCAATCTGTCCAATTCTTCCTTGGATGCCAGATAGCAGCCCTGCTCCTCCACCATATATTTCATCAACTGGTCAGCGATGCTGTCCACTGCAACGATTTCTTTTTCTGCAATACAAGGCAGGTTGTTGTCGAAGGTACATCCATTGACGATATCCTCTGCTGCCTTTCTGATGTCTGCGGTTTCATCCACCAATGCAGGAGGATTACCTGCACCTGCACCGATTCCTCTCTTTCCGGAGGAAAGCACTGCAGTTACCACTCCGGGACCACCGGTTGCTGCAATCAACGGGATATCAGGGTGCTTCATCATAATGTTGCTGGATTCCAGTGTGGGCTTCATCACGGTACATGCCACATTGTCAGGGCCACCGGCTTCAATGGAAGCCTCATTCACCAGATTCAATGCAAATATAGATGTTTTGATTGCCTGGGGATGGGGGTTAAATACTACTGTGTTTCCCGCCGCTATCATACCGATGGAATTACAGATAACGGTTTCACTGGGATTGGTACAAGGGGTAATCGCGCCGATTACTCCAAAGGGGCCCATCTCTATCAGGGTAAGACCTCTGTCACCGGACCAAGCGGTGGTATGTAAATCCTCAGTTCCGGGGGTTTTGTCTGCCACAAGGTGATGCTTCAGAATCTTGTGTCCCACATTTCCCATACCGGTCTCATTTACGCCCATTCTTGCAAGAACTTCTGCGTTCTCACGGGTCTTTCTGCGAATGTTTGTGATAATCTGTTCTCTTTGGTCCAGAGACATTCTGCGAACTACTGCCTGTGCTTTCTTTGCTGCGGCGATAGCATCGTTCATATCGGCAAATACACCGTGACTTTTTTGCACATCGTCTTCAATCTGCATCTTGGCAACTACTTCCTGAACAATTTCTTGAACCAGGTTTTCATTTACATGCACATCTATACCTCCTCAAATATGTTTTTTCCATATTGTGCCAGCTCCAAATCCTGGGCTGCACTGCCTCCGCTAACGCCGATGGCGCCTAAGATAACTCCATTTCTTTCCAGAAGCTCACCGCCTCCGAAAATCACCAGTTTGCCGCCGTTGGTAAACTGAATCCCATATAGACTCTCCCCCGGCTGGCTAAGTTTCCCTAATTGCTCTGTAGACATCTGAAAGGCTATGGATGTATAAGTCTTATTCACTGCAATATCAAAACTTCCTATGTAAGCACCGTCCATACAATGCACTGCGATGGGTCTGCCGGATGCATCGGATACTGCCGTCACCACGGCAAGTCCCATCTGAGATGCTTTTTGTTCCACCCTCTCAATGAGTTTCACCGCTCTTTCCAAAGGAAGTGCGACTTGCACGGGTTGCGACTTTTCGCTCATCTGTGAGCGGCTCCCCGTGGTATGGTTCCCCCCACGTTCTCCCACTGTGGCAAGCACTTGACGGACGATTCTCTCAATTTCTTTTCTTTCCATGTCAGTCTCCTGAATATGTATTCAGTTGCATGGCTTCAGTTGACAACAACTATTTATTCAACTGCTCCATGACTTTTTTTGTGATATCTGCCACCAATGCGTCGATGGGTGCGCCGTTTGCTGCACTGTGGTGTCCGCAACTTCCATCCCCCTTGCACGCTCCCTTATCACTGTCATGACCGCAAGTGCAACTGCTGCCGCAAGAATGGCAACTGGGCTTACCTGCCTGGGCATTGGGACAAAGGTTTGCAGGATGGCGGCCGGTCATACCGAACTGTCTTCTGATTTCATACAAGTCTTCTACCTGTTCCGGGGTAAACTCCTGGGGGCCACCCAACATCTTGGACTGGTACAGAAGCTGTGCGTAGAATTCCACAGATTCCATCTTCATATACGCGCTGAGCAGGGAGTCTGCGTATGTCAATGCACCATGATTCTCCAAAAGCACCGCATCAAAATACTGTACATACTCGGATACTGCGTCCGGGATCTCCATGGTAGAAGGTCTGCCGTATTTGGCAATAGGCACACAGCCTAAAGTGATAACTGCCTCAGGCATAATGGGCTGGGTCAAAGGAATACCTGCAATGGCAAAACTGGTAGCATACATAGGATGTGCATGAACCACTGCCTTTACATCAGGCCTTTCCTGATATACTCTCATATGCATCTTAATTTCGGAAGAGGGTTTGAACTTTCCGTTTGCAGAAATCACATTGCCCTGTGCATCTACCTTGCAGATATATTCAGGAGTCATAAATCCTTTGGATACACCGGTGGGTGTACAAAGGAATTCATTGTCACTTATTTTTACAGAAATGTTTCCATCATTGGCTGCCACCATGTTGCGGTTGTAGATTCTCTTGCCAATGTCGCAGATTTGTTTTTTGATTTCAAATTCGTTTACCATAATTTTCTACCTCTCTCTTTATCTCATGCCACTTTTGTGGCTTTCTAGCTTTTTGATTTTTGGGGTCTTTGAGATTCCTATTGGCTTCTTATTTCCCGTTAACCTTTCATCTTCTGCCATTCCTGCAAGGTGGTCTTCACCTTCGGCACCATCAAATATTCCAATATGCCATCCACGCCTTCTCCGGTTTTGGAGTCCACATAGAAGATTCTATCGCACCCTGCGTTTTTCAACCAAGATGTGGCCATGGGGATGTTAGCTTTAGGGTCATTGATTTTGGTGACGATACCGATGACTTCCCGATTCACCATACAGGTGATATTCGGTGGAAACAGGGTGTAAGGCTCTGTAGCGGAAACCAAAAGACCTACCACATCCGCCTCATATGCGTACAGTGCAAGGGCATATCCCAAATGCCTGGTCTGTGCATATTCCCCGGGGGTATCTATCAAAACATCATTATAATGTATATATTGGGTTTTATAATACTCTACTCTCTCGCCGGACAGTGCCTGCTTCAACGTGGTCTTGCCCGCTTCACTGCGTCCTACTAAGATCAGTTTCTTCATAATATATGTACCTGGTAATATATGTTCACGTCACCATTTGTTGGTGGATGCCTGAAATCATATCCTTCCATTACGTCCTGGTCATAGGACAAACTGTATACTTCAGTTCTTCCTGCACATAGTCAAGAATGGCCTGTTCGGACGCCTCCACCTCAGACACGGTACCGGTGATAATCAAGGAACCGCTGAATCGGTCTACAAATCCCAAGTCAATAGAAGCCGACTTCATCGCCACATCCGCCATAATGATGGCTGTCTCTGCGGGAGATACCGTCATAATGCCAATGGCTGCCCTGGCGTAGTCGATGGCAGGATTCAATCCCAACTTCTCATATAAAATCGGTTCAGGACTGGCAATAATATGTGCCAAAGTAATCTGCTTACCAGGCACCAGTTCCTGTACGATTCTTGCTTTATTTTTGTCGTCCAGCCAATCCATTTCATCCTCCATGGCAGGTCAAAATAACCCAATTTCACATTCTTAACTCAAAGTATACGCCCAAATCGGGCATGTGTCAATGAATTTCACCCTATTTTTTGCATTTTTTTGTGGATTTGTTTTGATTGTGTTTGTTTTTCTGTTTGTATTTTGTTTGGTTTTGTGTTGATTTTTTTATTTCATTTTGCACCTTTTTCATTGCAATCATCCAAGCAGTTGTGGTAAAATAAATGAGACTATTGTCAACCGCACAAGATAATGTGGTTGATAATTTCCACAAAACACAACAGCGGATTTTCGGAACCCACAGAAAGTAACGCAGAAAACAACACAGGCAGCAACACAGAAAGAAATGCAGGAAGGAACAACGCCTATATGATGCCATCTTCCACTCTCCCAATTTCATACTTAAGCGAAGACTGGCACATACACAGCATTGCCAGTGGACACGGCACTTTAGACAGTGTCACAGACATCGCCAGAGAAGCTGCCAAGCGGGGGATGAAGCTAATCGGCATCAGCGATCATGGTCCCGCCACACTGGGCGGCACGGCGCTCTCCTACTTCCGCAATCTTCCCCTCTGTGAGCCCAGACGGTTCGGTGTAGAGATTCGCTATGGTGCAGAAGCAAATATTCTGAACGGGAATGGGACGCTGGATATTCCCGACGAGATTTTAGAAAAGTTGGATTATTGCATCGTCAGTATGCATCACCCTATTTATAAAGGAAGCGCAGGTGCCAGTGAATTTGGTGTCGCCACACAGGGTGCATATATTCGGAGCACATACCCGGCAAATACAGTAGGCACAAGCTCAGAAAACACCAGTGCCTACATTCAGGCTATGTCCCACCCCAAAGTAAAGATTCTGGGACACTGCGATGACGGACGCTTCCCCGTGGATTATGATGAATTGGTAAAGGCAGCCGCGGTCATCGGCGTAACTCCGGAATTAAACAATGTTTCTCTATCTCCGGACAGTTACAGATTAGACTGTCGTGCCAACGCCACCCGCTTACTGGAAGCCTGTGCAAAATATAATTGCCCCATTCTGCTGTCCAGTGATAGCCACGGCAGAAAACATATTGGAGAAGTAGCATATGCAATGGAATTGATCAAGGAAATCGGATTTCCCCTGACATTAATAAAGAACCTCCCTACCTAAAACATATCCCTATGTAAACGAAACACCCCCTATTGCTAGACTATGATATGTGCTAACAATAGGGGGTATTCTTTTCCGGGAGGCTGGGAGGGCTGGGATCAGGGTTTTCAATGCTCTTCCCGTATTTCCCGGGGGGCGTTTTTTCTCTTTACGGTCACTATTTCACTATTTCTATTATAGTCCGTAAGAAAAAACGTTGATTACGGTCAATCTATAGATTTTTTGTTCTTCAACCGTACCATTCAACGAATGACTACGGTTATATTGTTGATTTTCAATAAATCATCCGTAAATTTTCATAGATACTACGGCTTTGCTCACTGTTTTTCAATTCTCAACCGTAAAGAAAGGTAATTTCATACGGTCTGTTTTCGTATATGTAGTATTTCGACCGTATCCACCTTGTTCTCTCCTCTATAGTGTATCTATCAGGACCTTACATCTATTCGTATATATGTCTTTGAATAATTTCATTTTGGAATTGCTCCGACAGAGATACAAACTTGGCAGAGAATCCCGTGACACGCACAATCAGGTCTTGGAAATCTTTCGGGCGTTTCTGGGCCTCCTTCAAATCGTCCACCGACACACAATTCAACTGCAAATGCTTTACCTTGGATGTGGCAAAGATACGCAGGAGCAAGGCCAGTTGCTCCTTGTTGATTTTACCATAGGGAAGCTGCAAGTCAAGGGAACTGGTCACACATTTCTCCGTATCCAATCCACAGACGCTTTGTACCACATCAGACATAGCATCCGCAGGATGATATTTAGAAGGTCCGATGCCCTGGGCATACATATCACCGTCACGACGACCATCCGGTGTTGCTTTCAAATGTGCCACATCACGGAAGAATTCTCTGTACACGTAGTAATTCAGGAAAAACGCACCGCCGTGTTCATTCTCTATACCCTTCAAGGATTGATACAAATCATCGTGCAGGCGGTTTGCGATTTCCATGGACTCAGCAGTGTTGTCTCCAAAATGAGGACAATGTCTCACCTTATATAATAACTCCTCTTCGCCCTCCCAGTTGTTTCTCACTGCATGCAAGAAATCCTTCAGGTAAATCTCTTTGTCGTCAAAGCACAACTTCTTAATAGCCAGCATTGCATCCACATAATTGGCAAAGCCCGCCACATCACAGGAATTGGGATTGTAAACAGCACCACCCTGAGTGTAGTCTTTCTTATTTTCCAAACAACCATCCATCATAATAGAAGTGACACTAAGAGGGTTCACCAAATAAGCCAGTTTGCCATACTTACCAATGGACTCACAACGGAACTTAATCACCCCCGTCAGGTTGTCAGTCAAAATGCGGTATACATCCTCAAAGGTTTCCGCCTCGTCCAAGGATACGAACTCACATCCTGCCTCGATAAATTCCGGTTCCGGACCATGGACAGACTGTTCCAGCACGCGCACTGCATAGACATAATTGCCACCTGCCAAGGATTCCTTGTTGGACACCTTGTTTTCCCAGCAACCCACGGTCTCGTAACTGCGGGCGTCCTCTAAAGTTTTGCCGGCATGCACGAGGGCAGGAATAATGCCGTCGTCACAGCTAAGTCCTATGGTACTACGGCCACAGGCATATTCTGCCGCAAGTTCCTGCAAGTATTCCTCCGGAGAGTTGGAACCGAATCTGGCGTGTATCTTGGGAAAAATCCCTCGCACCTCATGATGGGCCCTGATAAACATACTGGTCAGCTCATTGTACACCGGATTCCCTTGAGGATCGCAACCACCAATGCAGATGCCCATCTCCAATTCATGATCGTTCTCTCCGCATACTTGGGTATCCTTGTCATACTGCATATCACCAAGCAGCATAAACTGCTTTACCAATTCATAGGCCTCTTCCTTGGTGAGTCTACCTGCCGCCAAGTCCGCCTGATACAAATCATGTAAAATATAATCCACTCTTCCCAAAGTGGAATTGCCGATGCCATCCATGGCACCCAACACATTACGACCAAACCAGCAGGCGTTCAAACCCTCGAAAAATGTAGTGGCCGCTTCCCAGGGTGTATGGGATGCCGCCGCAATCAGCATTTCCATGTTTTTGCATAGTACTGCATTCATTTGTTCTTGCGCTTGTCCCAGTGGTTTAGAATTCTTCAACTCTTCCAATTTTTGTTCCGCCACTTCCACATATCTATCACAGATGCGCTTCGCAGACAGCAAACCTCTCTGGGCACAGATCAAGAAATCTATCTCGTCCTTGGTGGCACCTTCCTTTGCCGCCTCTGCCGCCTCATAGTAATGTTTCATACCATATTTTACCAAATTGCCGATAGGCACGGTGTAATGCACGGTATCCACGTAAGGTCCGCAACATAAAAACAGCTTTAATTCTTCCTGCTTTCCAAACTTTCTTGAGGTCTCCGGATCCGCATCACGGAAAATATGTACATTCCGTTCCATCAGCCAAGCCGCGTTGGACCCCTCCAATAATCCGGGGCACCAAGTGATATTATTGATGAAATAATACGGCGACTCTTCAAACACCTTCAGTTCGATATTCTCAGCCAAAATCTCATACTGAGCCCCTTTCAATTCAAAGGCGTTCAGTCCCGGGTGTTCTGCATCGTATTTGTCCAACAATTCCCAGAGTGGATTTCCCTCTCCATAACAATCCTTTTTCAATTGTTTAAAGTAATCACAACATTTTTTACTTAAACTCTCTGTATGTGTCATCTCTTCTCTCCTTTATGACCTGTCGCAGGAGTATTCCCGCCACCAACATCCATCTTATGACCTCGTAAGTCTCACAACTTCATCCATATAGTGCTGATAAGAATCTATCTTCGCGATATAATCCGCATAAGCCCTGGGAAAAACTTCCGTCTTGTCCTCGTAAGTCTCATATTCCTGTCTGGCGATAGCTTTACGCTCTTCAATGGATTTCTTTCCCACATATCTTTCCTTCAACAACACGCAGAATTCGATAAAGTTCACCAAAATCAATTCCTGTTCTGCGTCAAAACGGCTTTTGTTCCATGCCTCCCACACGAACGGGCTATCAAAGTCACACTTCTCCGTCTCACCTATATCCCGCAAAAAGATTTGGGCCAGCACGTGCTGTCCTTCCGCTGTAGGGTGCACGCGATCCGCTTCAATCCATTCGCGCTCTCCCAGCAAGGGATACATGGTTCCATAAAAATCCACCACCGGGAGGTCGTACCTTTCAGCAAGCTCTTTTACAAACTCTACGCATTCTAAAAGTGCCGGTTGACAAAGCAAACAGTACTCTTCTTTCTCATTCACATCATCATAGGGTGGTGGCGTGCATAAAATCACTTTTGCACCGAATTCCTGCACCCGCCGAATCAGCTTTTCATAGCAAGCCTTATGAGTGTCCAGCGCCTGTTGCTTTGCGGCATCGCATTCTGCATCGCCCTCGTTCCCGTCCGTATACAGTTCGCGGTAAATATCATTGATGCCGAACATCATAACCACATAATCCGGCGAATGCACCAGACACTGACTATCCAAATAGAAAAGCGCAAATTCCGTCATTCCCCCGGAAACACCGCAGTTATAACATTTTACGCCGTATTTCTCCCGAAGGTTCTGGTACACCTCTGCCATCCACCGCCCGTTTGCCGTGATACTGTCTCCCAAAAAACATAACACATCGCCATCCTGAAACATAGGACCACCTTCCTCATCAAGTGTCTGCATAGACTTCCTTATCCGTAATCCGGCTATTGTCATTCATCCTGCCGTTAATTCATCGTTGCAATTCGTTACACGCAATGCTAAACTTATATTATCACATATTATCTTATTGAAATATGCGAAATCACCACAGAAAGTATGTAAATCCGAAAGTAATAGAATATGCTAACAAAAAAATATATTCAGATAAACAAACACACAAGCCCTATCCGCGTAGAATACAGCAACAATGCAACCTATTATGGGGACACTGTCGTAACGATTTATGACGAATATAAAATCAGTCTGGTTCTTTCCGATGACTGCGGTGCCGTGATTGGTGACAAGGTATACTTCCCCAAACGGGGTGACATGATGATTTTCCGCCCCAGCGAGGTTCATTTTGGCCGATTCCCCAAGGAAGGTAATTACCAATTCATTTCCTTTTTCTTACCGGTTGATTTCTTAGAGAAAAACTTTCCTGAAAGCAAGGATCTGATTGCGCCCTTTTTAGACGAGTCCGAATCAAAGGTAAACTGGCTCCACCCGACGCAGGACGATAGAAATAAATTGATTTCGTTGGGCGAAGAATTACTCACCATGATAAAAGAAGAACCAGAAGCAAACTACTATGATATTTTGGCATTTGCTAAGCTGGTTGAAGCATTAGATTTGTGCGCCCGTAACTATGTGGCACAAAAAAAGGAACCGACACCTTCTACGGTGCCGACTCTTGTCACAAAAACCATGCAAAAATTAGACGAACATTTTCCCGGGTATATCGGGCTGGAAGCGCTGGCGCAGCACTGTGACTGCAGCGTCACCTATCTGACCCAAACCTTCCGCCGCTACACCGGCAAAAGCATTCATAATTACCTGACCCAACGGCGATTAGAACATGCCAGACGCCTGTTGCAGAATGGGGCTTCCGTCACCGAAGCCTGCTACCAGAGCGGCTTCTCCGACTGCTCCGGGTTTATCACTTTATTCAAAAAACATTTTGGCGTAACACCGGGGAAATATCAATAAAGCAGTGCAGACACTTCGTCCGCACTGCTTTTATTTATATCTTACTCTCCGCATCTTCCACGGATTCATACCCGTAGAGTCTCGCGGTGTTATCCATAATCTCGTATGCCAGATTGCGCCCTTCCTGAAGTAAGCCCACGATGAATCTGCCATACAGCATCAGAGTTTCCTCGGAATAGGTGCTCATCTCCCCGCGCAGATAAGTCTCATAGGAAGTGTCGTAGGCAGTATCATCCTCGGTATGGATGGTTCTTGCATGAATGGACATCTTGGGATATTGCGCCGCAAAGGCTTCCATCCACTGTACTTGAATTTTGATGATTTCTTCCTGAATCTGAATTCTCTCAGGGCTACGCACAGGCAAAGAATCCTGAAACTCTGCAAAACGCTCCGGAGCAGTACTTTCCATCATGCGGGCATACTTCTCCGTAATCAGATTCCATCCCCGCTCTTTTCCCTCCTGCAAGTCCCTGTAGAAACTCTCCAAAAGTTCTTTGGGCCATGCCTGATACTGGCTCCTTCTCATGATTTGGAAAGTACTCCAGTTATCCTGACAAGAGGCTCTGCCGCCCTCGTTTTCGACTTTATCAAAGAGTTCCCACTCCAACGCTACAATTTTATCTATCATATTTTCTACCCTATCCAAAATCTGTGGAATATAGCCTTCCAGAAATAAGTCTTGCCCTTCCACTAAATATTGTCTCTTCATTTCTTCTAAAATCACGGCTGCCACCTGTTCAAAACAAGCCACCACCGCATCTCTCTTGTGTACCTTGATGGAATCGTAAGTTACGCCCTGCCATGCCGCTTTTTGCAAAGGCTGTTCCACTACACTTTCTAATATAGGAAGGAGCTTGTCCCCCAGAGGCAATGCCTTCAACGCTTTTCTTTTCCACTTATAGTAAGGAGCATAGGTACGATTCAACAAAAATGCCAGATTTATGGACGCTTCTACCGCCTTTGCAATGCATAGGGACGCCGTCACATAATCCTCACGGGCCATCATTCTGGGATAATTGCTCTGAGCATATTGGGAAAACTCATGCAGTTCCATGGCCAGTTTCTCCCGCCATACCCGATCCGGATAATATCCTTGCAATATATTTCGAATGCCGGTAAAGACGCCCAAATCATCGCGAAATACTGTGCCGTTTACGGCTGCTGCCAGTTGCATTTCCTGCACCCGCTCACCATTCACACCGGGCTGTTCAAACACTGCCTTGCGAAGGGTTTCCACAAAGGCATCCTTCGACAGGTCTGCACTTTCAAAATCAATTTGAGTGCCCAACATTCCATTATAAAAATCATTACAAGTAAACACACCTCTACGGCTTGCAAGAAACCGGTCTGCCAGTCCCCCTTGATACACCTGACGAATCAACTCCTCATATGCCTTCTGCAATTCTGCACCGATGGCCTTGGCATCCTCAACTGTCAGCCACATACAAAAACCAATACCATAGTCATGATCCATGGAGATCGCATCGTCATATCCAAAGCAGTCAGATCCCTCGCCCACCATACCAACGGCAATGCGGTTCTCATACATCGAAAACTTCTCTGCTATCATAGGTCGTCCGTATTGTTCGTAAAATGCACGACAGCTGTCTATGTTTCTGACAAACTCCCGCAGCTCGGCACTTCCAGCCATATGGTTTTTGCAAGATATCATATCATTTTTGTCGAGTTCGGAATCGTTTTTGCAGGATGTCGGTTCACTCACACTCATTTCTGCTTTTTTCTTTGCAAACTCACACTTTTCCTGTACCCGCTTGTAATTGTCATTGATGCCGGTGTGCTTTTTTACTTCCAACAAGCCTTTTTCATAATAGAAAGACGCCTGCCCGTAGTTATCTTTGGCCATCAGTAAATCTCCCATGGCCACCAGAGCAGCACCGTAGTGGAAATCCCTGCCCCCGTCGTTCTCGTAGATTTGCAGTGCTTCCCGCAAATATCCTTCCGCGTCTTCGTATGCTTCCCCGGTGCCAAGCACGATAAGGGATGCCGCCAGGTTTGCCATGGAGGTGGCCTTCGGGATCACAGCATCTTCGTACAGCGCTACGATGTCCAGTGCTTTCCTCAGCATCTCCACAGCATTTTTTTGTTTCCCCATTTCCTGATACAGCAAACTCCAGTTGTTATACAAACTGGCATACCGAAAGTCTCCGGGCTCCAAATGTGTCCGATAGTTTTCTTCCACCTGTTCAAAGAAGGCATGCGCCTGCTCATGCAGGTCAAAGGCGCGATAGGCATTTGCAATGTTCAAAAGAGAGGTGGCATGCTCCACTCTCCCTTCCAATTTCATTTCCTCCAAAAGGGCCAAAAGTTGCTGAAAAAAACCAAGCCCCTTCTCTCTTTGGGTGGTATCTCTACAGAATCCTATCATTTCGTTGAGAAGCGTAAACAATACGCCCCTCTCGCCCTGCTCGCGGGCCCGGGTAATCTGCTCTGCCAAATAGTTTTCTATTTCTTCCAGCGTATTTTTCCCAAACATTGCATCATAAGTTTGTAAAATATCTGTGATATCCATAGATACCTCCCATCATCAAAAACTCGAATGCGCCCTCCTTAGAAGGCGCATTGCTGCTTTTTTTAAATACGGCTCATTATCCTAATGAAGACTTCATACTCAATCTAACGAAGGCTTAATACTTCCTCTTCGTACTTCTCAATCTCTGCAAAGAATTCCCAATCAGAAACCACACCCTGACGGGCACAGTATTCATTCCAAACATCCCCCAAGGGCAGGGTCTTTACTGCTTCCTGCTGTACCATCAGTTCGGTCAGACGGTTTGCATCCTGCAGCTTCTTCAGTGCCTCATTAGGCGTAAGTAGGGCTGCCAAAAGGGCCTTCTGGAAGCTTCTGAATCCCATAGCGAATGCAGACACACGATTGATGCTTGCATCGAAGTAATCCAACGCAATATATACTCTGTCCAGAGCATTGCAACGCACGATTTCCTTGGCAATCTCTTTGGTCTCATCATCGAACAGTACCACATGGTCGCTGTCCCAACGGATGGGTCTGGTGACATGCAATGCAATTTCATCAAAGAAGCAAAGCAGTGCCGGAATCTTGTCGGAAACCACTTCCGTGGGATGGTAATGTCCGTTGTCCATCAAAGGCAGGCAGCCTTCGTGGGTGGCTGCAAAGCTCAGTGCAAACTCACCGCTTCCTGCGGTATAGGACTCCACGCCAATGCCGAACACTTTAGACTCTACGCAGGGTTTCACCAAATTATTGTCGTGAGGCTCTGCCAAAATCTGTTCGATGGAATCTTTGTATCTCATTCTGGGGCCCATGCGGTCTGCCGGAACATCCTTAAATCCGTCGCCAATCCAAATGTTCATCACACAGGGAACGCCGGTTTCTTCTGCAAAATACTGGGAAATACGAATACATGCCTTGCCGTGATCAATCCAGAATTTTCTGGTTTCCTCATCAGGGCTTGTAAGTGTCAAACCATCCTTTACCTTATCATGGGAGAAGAAGGTGGGATTGAAGTCGATACCCATGCCTCTTTCCTTGGCAAACTCCACCCACTTGGCAAAATGCTTGGGTGCAATCTTGTCACGGTCCACATATTCCCCATCCTCAAAAATAGCGTAGCAGGCATGAAGGTTTAATTTCTTCTTACCGGGCATCAGGCTCATAGCCTTATCCATATCTGCCATCAACTGTTCCGGTGTCTTCGCCTTGCCGGGATAATTTCCGGTGGTCTGAATGCCACCCGTCAAAGGCCCGTCATGGTCAAAACCGGTTACATCATCTCCCTGCCAACAATGCAGAGCCACAGGCACTTCCATACATTTGGCAATGGCTGCCTCCACATCTACGCCTACGCTTGCATAAATCTCTTTTGCGGACTCAAATCTTGTCATATCCTTTTTTCTCCTCTTATTACATTAGTGATATTCTTTGATTGCAAAGGATCCGAACACACAGGCTCTCGCATCCTTCAAATCTCCCAGTTCCTTTGCCACCATCATCTGTGCTGCAATATTACCGATAGCGGTGGCCTCTCCCGGTCCTGCGTATACCGGCAATCCCGTGGCTTCGCGGGTCAAACGATTCAAATAATCTGCATTGGAACCACCGCCCACGATGTGGATG
>CAJGCP010000022.1 GCA_904501885.1 uncultured Acetatifactor sp.
TTCCCGAGTGGCCAAAGGGGACAGACTGTAAATCTGCTGCAAATTGCTTCGGTGGTTCGAATCCACCTCCATCCATTTTCTTTATAGAAGACATATTTTTTATAAAGAAGCATATAATATAATAATTTCATATCGCGGGATGGAGCAGTCTGGAAGCTCGTCGGGCTCATAACCCGAAGGTCACAGGTTCAAATCCTGTTCCCGCTACTTCAAACTTACAGGAAATTTTTTCTGTAAGTTTTCAATGCCCAGATAGCTCAGTTGGTAGAGCAGAGGACTGAAAATCCTCGTGTCGCTGGTTCGATTCCGGCTCTGGGCATTTTTTTGTGCGCTTTTTTACTATATTTTTATGTGTTGTTATGATATAATGTGTGCACATAACGAGTGCCAATTTTTAGCACGCCTTTATCATTATAGTAGACAAGAGGGTATTCAGTGGAACATTTATTTGCTCAGTTAAAAAAACATAGTGCGTCCGAAATGTACCCTTATCATATGCCTGGGCACAAAAGGCATTGTTTTGGTGAGTTGTCGCAGGATTCTTATCAGTGTGACATTACGGAAATCGAAGGATTTGATAATTTACACGATGCCACCGGAATTCTAAAAGTTTTGCAAGATCAAGCTGCTGCGATGTATGGAGCAGACGAAAGCTTCTATCTGGTCAATGGAAGTACAGCCGGTGTTTTGAGTGCTATTAGTAGTGCTGTTTCTGAAGGTGGGCATATTTTAATGTCCAGAAACTGCCACAAATCGTCTTATCATGCTGCATATCTCAGAAGATTAAGGGTATCTTATTTATATCCATCTTATATAGAAGGATTGCCGATTTTAGATGCGATTACGCCCAAGCAGGTGGAGGAAGCTCTTGAACAGTTAGAAGATGTGGAAGCGGTGATGATTGTTTCCCCTACCTATGAGGGTAGAATTGCAGATGTTGAAGCAATTTCCAAGATTGTGCATGCGAAGGGAATTCCGCTTATTGTAGATGAAGCCCATGGTTCACATTTAGGATTTGCAGATGGGTTTTCTCGCAATAGCTGCCAATGTGGAGCTGATCTGGTCATTCACAGTGTGCATAAGACCTTGCCTGCCTTAACCCAGACAGCGCTCTTACATGTGTGTGGTGCCTTGATTGATCGTGATAAATTACGTCGTTTTCTTCGCATTTATCAATCGAGCAGTCCCTCTTATCTATTGATGGGAAGCATAGATAATGCGTTACACTATGTTGAAAAAAACAGAGTTCACCTGTTCGCTGAATTCCGCAAGAATTGCCATGAGATGATGGAAAAGTTGCAGGATTGTAAGCATTTGAAGTTTCCGATTATGGATGGTGGGAGACAGGATATAGGAAAACTCGTAATTTCCGTTGAAGGGACAAACATCACCGGGAAACAGTTATATGATTTGTTACGGGGAAAATATCATTTGGAATTAGAAATGGCCGCACAACAGTACTGCCTGGCGATGTTTACTGTGAACGATGGGAAAGAAGCCTATGAGAGAATGACTTCCGCCCTGATAGAGATCGACAAAGAATTAGAATATCTGAAAATAGACGCAGAAGTAGGAGCCGAAAAGGCAGATATGGAGAGAAATATTTTAGAATCGGAAGAGGTTTGCAAAATATTTTTGTCCGGTGACGTAAAAGGAAAATCCTTTTATGAAGCATGGGACAGCCCTCGTCAAGAGGTTCTTCTAATGGATGCTGTTGGTATGCGTTCTGCAGAATTTGTTAATTTATATCCTCCGGGGATTCCTATTTTGGTACCGGGAGAACGACTTACCCGGAAAGTTTGCACACAGATAAAGACGGCCTTTGAATGTGGCTTGACCGTACAGGGCGTATCGTTTGTGGCATCCAGCGGTAGTAAGCCGGAATTGTATATTTCTGTAATTGATGCAGAATAGTGAAAATATAGAACAAGAAAAGGGAGCAGATAGATGAGAAAAACAAAAATCATTTGTACCATAGGACCTGCATGTAATAACGAGGAATGTCTTAGAGAATTGATGCTGGCAGGTATGAATGTGGCAAGGTTTAATTTTTCTCATGATAATCACCAGCTACAGAAGGAAAAACTGGAACGTGTGGAGAAGGTAAGAAAAGAACTGGGTTTACCAGTCGCTACATTGCTGGACACAAAAGGTCCGGAAATCCGCCTTCAGGAGTTTGCAGAGGGTAAGGTGGAACTGAAAGAAGGGCAAGAGTTTACCTTGACCATGGAAGACGTGATGGGTAATCAGGATATGGTTTCTGTCTCCTATAAGAATTTGTACAAAGATGTGAAGCCGGGTACTATCGTGTTAATCGATGATGGCCTGATTGCGCTGGAAGTGCAGAGAGTGGAGGGGGTGCGGATCGTCTGCAAGGTGTTGAATGGCGGGAAGGTATCTAACCGTAAGGGATTGAATATCCCTGGAACAGCGTTGACGATGCCGTATCTGAGTGAGACGGACAAAGCGGATATTTTGTTTGGCGTCAGAGAGGGGTTTGACTTTGTGGCTGCTTCCTTTACGAGAACAAAGGAAGATATTTTGGAAATCAGGGAATTGATTGCATCCCAGAATAGCAAGATGAAAATCATTGCGAAAATAGAAAATATGCAGGGCATCCAAAATCTGGAAGAGATTTTGGAAGTATCGGATGGTATTATGGTAGCCAGGGGAGATATGGGTGTTGAAATTCCCATAGAGGAAGTTCCGGTTCTTCAAAAGGAGATTATCAAAAAAGCTAATGCATGTGGCAAGCATGTTATCACCGCCACACAGATGCTGGAATCCATGATTCAGAACCCCAGACCCACCAGAGCGGAAGCCACAGATATTGCAAATGCCATTTATGATGGCACCACGGCGATTATGCTATCCGGGGAAACGGCTTCCGGTAAGTACCCGGTGGAAGCGTTGAAAACCATGTCACGAATTGCCGAATACGCAGAGCAGAATATCAATTATCGTGCCCGTATGAAGAAGGTGGCATGTGACGGGCCGGATATTACAGCAGCTATCTCCCATGCATCTTGTGATGCAGCGATGGATTTGAAGGCGGCGGCTATCGTAACGGTAAGTATGTCCGGATATACGGCGGAGGCGTTGGCTAAATTTAAGCCGGGTTGTCCCATTATTGTATGTACGACCAGTGAACAGGTCTGCAGACAATGTAACCTTTTATGGGGTGTGATGAGTATTCAAATTCCGGTGAAGGAGACTTCGGAAGATTTATTTAAGGAAGCGATAGCGCAGGTAAAGAAAACAGGTTATGCAAAAAAAGGAGACATCATAGTAATTACCGCCGGCATGCCCTTGGGTATTGCAGGCAGAACCAATATGATTCGCGTAGTTGAGGTGGAATAAAATGGGAAAAATCATATGTCTGATGGGCAAAAGTTCCACAGGAAAAGACACCATTTTCAAAAAATTATTGGAGAACAAAGAACTGGAGTTGAGGAATATTGTTCCTTACACAACCAGGCCGATTCGTAGCGGGGAAAAGAATGGCGTGGAATATTTTTTCACAGACGAAGAAGGGTATCAGAAGTTTTGCAAAGAGGGAAAAATTATTGAGGCAAGATCGTATGATACCTACCACGGAAAGTGGCGGTATTTTACGGCTGACGACGGGCAGATTCAAGAAAATGGTCCTGACTGTATTATGATTGGAACATTGGAAGCCTATATACAGTTGCGTGCCTATTTTGGAGAAGAGCGACTGCTTCCCGTGCTGATTCAGTTAGACGACGGCGTACGCCTGCAGAGAGCATTGCACCGTGAGAGAGGACAGGCACATCCCAAATACGAAGAAATGTGTCGTAGGTTCTTGGCGGACAGTGTTGACTTTTCAGAAGATAAAATAGCAGAGGCCGGAATTCAGAGAAGATTTGAAAATGACAACTTGGAAAGGTGTCTCAGCGAGATTGGTGAGTACATAAGGAACTGTTAACCCCAAATGGAGGGCTAAATATGTCGAGATTTCAGGATATTATAGGTCAGGAACAAATAAAAGAGCATTTGATGAACGGGATTTCTACGGGAAAGGTTTCTCATGCGTACATAATCAACGGTGAAAGATTTTCCGGCAAGGAGTTTGTGGCAAGAGTTTTTGCTATGGCATTACAGTGTGAACGGGACGGAGTGGAGCCGTGCCATGAGTGCCATTCCTGTATTCAAAGTCTGTCTGACAATCAACCGGATATTATTTATGTTACACATGAAAAGCCCAACACCATCCGCGTGGACGAAATTCGTGACCAGGTAAATAGTGATGTGGCTATCAAGCCATATAGCAGTAAATATAAGGTTTATATTATCAGAGAAGCAGAGAAGATGAACACGGAAGCGCAGAACGCCCTTTTGAAAACATTGGAAGAGCCCCCTGCCTATGCAGTGATTATTTTGCTCACTTCGAATCTCAATGACCTGTTACCCACCATTTTAAGTCGGTGTGTCGTGCTGAACATGAAGCCGGTAGCAGATTCATTAGTAAAGAAATATTTATGTGAGGAAGTCTGTGTCCCGGATTATAAAGCACAGGTTTGTGTGGCATTTGCCAGAGGTAATTTGGGGCGGGCCAGATTGTTAGCTACCAGCGATGAGTTTGACAATATCAAGGCGGATGCGGTTGCTGTGTTAAAGTATGTCCGTGAGATGGAACTTTCCGAGATGATTGGTGCCATCAAAAAAATGACGGAGTACAAATTAGAGGTGGCGGATTATTTGGATATTTGCGCCATGTGGTATCGGGATGTTTTGTTGTACAAAGCAACCAAGGATGCCAATCATCTGGTGTTTCAAGAAGAACTTCAAGCTATTCGGGCGGCGGCCAAAAGAAGCAGTTATGAGGGGCTCGAGATGGTGATTACAGCATTGGAGACGGCTAAAAAGCGTTTGGCTGCCAATGTGAATTTCGAGTTAACTATGGAGTTGTTATTCCTGACGATGCAGGAAAATGGGTAGGAAAGGTTGACAAGACCGGGGAATTGCCCTATAAATGAAAGGGAGCGCACATAGGCGCAAGTGAGGTGGATAGATGACAAAAGTGATTGGAGTAAGGTTCCGCACAGCGGGAAAAATTTATTTTTTTGATCCTAAGGAATTTGAGATTAAGCGTGGAGACCATGTTATTGTAGAGACTGCAAGAGGCATCGAATTCGGTACTGTGATGTCCGGGGTAACTGAGGTGGAGGATGAGAAGGTTGTGCAACCTCTGAAGCCTGTACTTCGCGTAGCCACTCAGAAGGATATTGAGCAGGAAGCAGAGAATAAGCTGAAAGAAAAAGAGGCTTTCCGCTTGTGTTTAGAAAAAATCAGGGAACATGAATTGGACATGAAGCTGATTGATGCGGAATATACCTTTGACAACAACAAAGTATTGTTTTATTTTACTGCAGATGGCAGAATCGATTTTAGAGAACTGGTGAAAGATTTGGCTGCGGTATTCAAAACCCGAATTGAACTGCGTCAAATTGGTGTTAGAGATGAAACCAAAATCCGTGGAGGTATCGGCATCTGTGGCCGTCCTCTTTGCTGTCACAGTTATCTGGCAGATTTTGTGCCTGTGTCCATCAAAATGGCAAAGGAGCAAAATTTGTCCTTGAATCCTACTAAGATTTCAGGTGTCTGTGGCCGCTTGATGTGTTGTTTGAAAAACGAAGAAGATACCTATGAGGAATTAAACAGAAGCCTACCCCGCATAGGAGAAACCGTTACCGCCGAGGATGGTACTAAGGGAGAGGTACAGAGTGTAAATGTTCTCCGTCAGCTGGTTAAGGTGGTGGTTGAAGAAGGGGATGAAAAAGAAATTAAGGAATATTCCGCAGAAAAGCTCCAGTTTAAGCATAAGGGAGCAAAGCGAGAGAATACAGAGCTGACCAAGGAAGAAATGCGTGCTTTGGAAGGATTGGAGGATGCACCTCAGGAATCCGCTGAAGGCAAAGACACTTCAGAGCGTAGAGAACGTAATGAGCGCAAGCAGCAGGGTGAGAATGTAAAGACGGAATCGCCCCAAGAAGGAAACCGGGAAGGTCAGAAGAAGCACTCCAATCATCACAGAAGAAATCGTAGACACCATAACGATAGACGCGGCAAACAAGAAGGAAAAGCAAATGACAATCAAGCTTAAAGAGAACGAGCGCTTGGATGAATTGCAAAGAAATGGCTATCGTATTATTCAGAATCCTGAGAAGTTTTGCTTTGGTATGGATGCGGTGCTTTTGACCGGATTTGCACATGCAAAGGAAACGGATGTGCTTTTGGATTTGGGAACGGGTACCGGGATTATCCCGATTTTAATGGAGGCAAAGTATCACTGCGCCCACCTGACAGGCTTGGAAATTCAACCGGAAAGTGCCGATATGGCAGCAAGAAGCGTGGAATTGAATGGTCTTTCCCATAAGATTGATATTGTAGTCGGAGATATTAAGGAAGCAGACATACGATTCAAGTCTGCTTCTTTTGATTGCATTACATGTAACCCGCCTTATATGATAGGACAGCATGGTTTGACCAATCCGGAGGCCCCCAAGGCCATAGCCAGACATGAAGTGCTGTGCACCTTGGAAGATGTGGTGGCGCAGACGGCGAAGTTACTAAAACCGGGCGGAAAATTTTTTCTGGTTCACAGACCCTTCCGCTTGGCGGAGATTATGACGACATTGACCAAATATAAATTGGAACCCAAGCGCATGCAATTGGTGTATCCCTACATAGACAAAGAACCCAATATGGTGTTAATTGAGGCAGTGCGTGGCGGAAAATCCCGGATGACTGTGGAAAAACCCTTGATTGTCTTTCAGGAACCGGGCGTATATATGCCGGAAATATGTGATGTGTATGGTTACTGAAAGTAGATATGAGCAGTGAAGGATAGATTTGTGCAATAAGAAACAGAGAGGAGAGCAATGACATGGCAGGAACTTTATATTTGTGTGCGACCCCCATTGGGAATTTGCAGGATATGACACCTCGTGTCATTGAAACTTTAAAAACTGTAGATTTAATTGCAGCAGAAGATACCCGCAATAGTATCAAATTGCTGAATCATTTTGAGATTCATACCCCTATGACCAGTTACCACGAGTACAACAAGGTGGAAAAGGCCAAACAATTGGTAGGCAAATTGTTGGAAGGACAGAATATTGCACTGATTACGGATGCGGGAACCCCGGCCATTTCGGACCCCGGTGAGGTGTTAGTGCAGCTGTGTTATGAAAGCATGGTCCCCGTTACCAGTCTCCCCGGTCCTGCGGCGTGCATTACAGCGCTCACATTGTCAGGGTTATCCACAAGAAGATTTTGTTTTGAAGGATTTTTGCCCACAGAGAAGAAGGAGCGAAAAGAACTGCTGGAAGAATTGGCCCAGGAAACCCGCACCATAATTCTCTATGAGGCCCCTCATCATCTGATTAAGACCTTGGAGGAACTGTATCAGGCTTTGGGAGAACGGAGAGTGACCCTGTGCAGAGAATTGACCAAAAAATTTGAGACAGTTATGCCCACTACATTGGAGAAGGCACTTTCCTTTTATGAGTCTGAGGAGCCCAGAGGGGAATACGTGCTGGTGCTGGAAGGGAAAAGCAGGGAAGAGCTACGCAAGGAAGTGATCGCCTCCTGGGAAGAGATGACCATAGAAGCACATATGGAATATTATGAAAAGCAGGGAATGGACAGCAAAGCGGCTATGAAACAGGTGGCCAAGGATAGAGGCGTTGGCAAGAGAGATATCTATGCATACTTGCACAAGGAGGATTGACAAATGACGACAAATTGTGACATGTGTGTCAACTATGTCTTTGACGAGGACGATGAATGCTATTATTGTCTGGTAAATTTAGACGAAGACGAGATGTACCGTTTTCTCACGGGAACCCAGCAGATGTGTCCCTATTTTAGATTAGATGACGAATATGGTGTGGTGCGCCATCAAATGTAAGAGTAAAACAGGGCGATAAGCCAATCTATATATAAAGGAAGAAGACTATGAAATATATTAAGCAAATGTCAATTATTTTTACCATTTCGTTGATTGCAGAGGTAATGGAATTTTTGATTCCGTTGCCCATTGCTGCCAGTGTGTATGGACTGATTTTGATGTTGATAGGGTTATTCACCAAACTTATTCCAATAGAGAAGGTGGAAAATGCAGCGGATTTCTTGATTGAGATCATGCCTATCATGTTTGTGCCATCCACGGTTAGTGTTATGACCAGATTCGAGCAAATGAAACAGATGCTGGTTCCGCTACTGGTGATCAGTGCAGTTTCTACCTTTTTGGTGTTTGCGGCAACGGGTAAGGTTGCCCAGGCGATTATGAAAAGAAAGGGAGCCAAAAAGGCTGAGTAAGAGAAGATGAATGAAATGTTAAGCCAATCTGTATTCTTTGGGGTAGCCATTAGTCTTTTGTTTTATCAGGTGGGAATGTATATTCAGAAAAAAACCAAGTTCCCTTTGGCGAATCCTTTATTGATTGCAGTAATTTTGATTATCAGCGTACTGCTTTTGTTGGATATCGAGTATACCACTTACAAAAATGGTGCTCAGTATATTGAGTTTTTCTTGACACCGGTTACGGTTTGTTTGGCAATTCCCTTGTATCGCCAACTGGAATATCTGAAAAAGTATCCCGTGGCGGTGTTTGTATCGATCACCGCGGGTGTCTTTATGGCGCTGGGAAGTATTTATATTATGAGTTTTCTGTTTGGATTGGAGCATCAGGATTATGTCTCTCTGTTGCCGAAGTCTATTACCACGGCAATTGGCAAAGGAATCACAGAAAAATATGACGGCATTGTACCCATTACCATCATTGGTATCAGTATTACCGGGGTGATGGGAAATGTAATGGCAGAGAGTCTGTGCAAGTGGCTTCGTATCACGGAGCCTGTGGCAAAGGGCTTGGCAATCGGTACCGCATCTCATGCGTTGGGCACTTCTAAAGCCATGGAAATTGGCGAAGTGGAGGGTGCCATGAGTAGCTTGTCCATCGTTGTTGCAGGAATTCTTACTGTTATTATTGTTCCGTTGTTTGCAAATCTGATTTAAGTGGAGTTTGGTATGACAAAAGAGAAAGGTTCTTTTGAGAACATCAGTAGGAAATTTTCATTTTTCCTTTTTGTTAGCGTATGGATGGTGGTGATTTATCACTCTAATTTCCGCTATTATTGCAATTTCATAGATGTGGTGGGACCTGCGGTTATCTCCAGCTTCTTTTATGTATCATCTTTCTTTTTTTATCGTGGAATTACGGCAGAAAATGTGTTGCCCAGGTTGAAAAAACGTCTGCAGACGGTGCTTTTACCTTATTTTTTATGGAATTTGATTTATATGTTGCTGTATTGCAAAGAGTATGAGTATACCGTGGCAAGTGTCATCAGGGGATTTACAGTAAATCCCTTTTGCACCCCTTCTTGGTATCTGCTGACACTATTTTTGTATTTATTGCCTGCGCCCCTCATCAGAAAGGCGCTTGTAAAAAGGTGGTCAGCACTACTGCTCCTTATGATTGGAGGGTTGATTTCCTTCTTGGGTTATATTTACTTTCAAAAAGAATTGGCACTTATCCCTGTGGTGGGAGGATATTTGATCCGTATGGCGGGTTATGTGGGACCTTTTCTACTGGGAGCGGTGATTGGAAGCAGATATGATGATAAGCTTCATGTGAACTGGAAGAGAAGTTTAGTGGCAATTTTGGCAGCAGGAGTGATGATTTATTTGATTTTCCATGGCATCCCTGCCGGGGTGAAGTATTTATTTAATGTCCTTTTGCCGGTGGTACTGTGGGAGGCTGTTCCGGAGAGCCTGTTTGCCCGCTTGCATTTCCTGAAATGGTTTACGGATCCCATTTTATTCATCAATATGAGTCATTGGTATGTGTTGTTTGTGCTACAGAGCTTGGCGATGAAGCTGGATCTGGGTGCCGGATTTGTGATATTTGGATGCATCGTGGTGGCGGCATTTATCTGTTGCTATGCCCTTTACTATCTGATGAGATGGATTTTGCCCGGTGTACTTGGCGTACTCACAGGTGGCCGTATCAAAAAATAAGAATAAAAATATACATATTGTCCCATACTATCTCTGAAAAACATAAGGAGGTAGTCACATGACAAACATTTCAGAACTTGACTTACAGAATCTGCGTCATTTGATTGGCGGATTCGACACAACCCATTGCAAGATGCAAGAATATGCAAAGGAGGCAACCGACTCTCAGGTAAAGCAGTTTTTCGAGAAGGGCGCCAAATCCGCGATGGAAAATAAGCAGCAGTTGATGAAATTTTTGCAGTAAGGGGGACAGGGATATGCAATTACAGGAAAAGGTTATGGTAGCAGATACCCTGGCGGGTATCAATGGTGAACTGGTTCGCTATGCAGAAATGATAGCACAGTCCGAAAACAAGGAGTTAAAGCAGACTTTGAAGCAGATGCGTAATGCCTGCGAACAGTCTCAGGAAGAACTGTATAATATTGCCAGAGAGAAATCTTACTATGTGCCTGCCAGCAAGGCAACCGCAGATGAGGTGGCGCATGTGAAAGCATTGTTCACACAGGGTACACTGTAGTTATAGTTGAATATGGAAGATAAGGAAAAGACATTGCTGTGGCGATGTCTTTTTTTGTGTGGCAATACATAAATTATTAAAAACTGTTAGGAGAAGTTTATGTTAAATACCATATGGGCAGTGATGATACTGCTTGCAGTCGTTTATGGAGCATTGTTTGGAGATTTGAGTGCCGTTACCAATGCGGCGCTGGATGGTGCAGCGGAAGCCATTACTTTGTGCCTGACTATGGCGGGTGTGGTGGCGCTTTGGATGGGACTCATGGAGATTGCGAAGGAGGCCGGTTTGGTGCGTAAATTGACGCAGGCAATCGGGCCTTTTTTGCGTTTTATGTTTCCGGGGATTCCTCCAGGGCATCCGGCTATGGAATACATTGCCACGAATATTGTGGCCAACGTGCTGGGACTGGGCTGGGCATGCACGCCGGCTGGATTAAAGGCAATGAAAGAACTATCAAATTTGGAGAAGGAGCGAGGCTTTCCGTTGGGCAATGGCATGGCCAGTAGCGAGATGTGTACCTTTCTGATATTGAATATATCCTCGCTACAGTTGATTCCCGTGAATATGATAGCCTATCGCAGCCAATACGGAAGTGCACAGCCCACAGCTATCGTGGGCCCGGCCATCGCAGCCACCCTGTTTAGCACGCTTGTGGCAGTGGTTTATTGCAAGTGGAAAGAAGGGGGAAAGTAAGATGAGTGTGTTGTCCAATCTTTCCAATCTTATTATTCCGCTGCTTTTTTTCTTTATTGTAGGAGTGGGGATGGTTCGAGGAATAAAGGTATATGAAAGTTTCTTGAAAGGCGCCGGAGACGGGCTTAAAATCGTGGTAGACATTGTTCCTACTTTGATTGGTCTGTTGGTAGCTGTGGGGATGCTTCGTGCCTCCGGTTTGTTTGAGGGCTTGGGATATATCCTTCGTCCGGTCACGGACTTTTTACATCTGCCCACGGAGATTTTACCTTTGTCAATTGTAAAAATCTTTTCTTCCTCGGCAGCCACCGGTTTAGTGTTGGATATCTTTCGTACTTCCGGTCCTGATTCCTATGTGGGAACATTGACCTCTATCCTGATGAGCTGTACAGAGACAGTGTTCTATACTATGAGTGTATATTTTTTGGCAGCGCAGGTAACTAAGACCAGATATACCTTAAGTGGCGCACTACTTTCTACTTTGGCGGGTACTGTGGCCAGTGTGATTCTGGCTCGCTTAATGGTGGGGTAAGGGGCACATCCGTTTGTGCCAGTTGCTCTCGTAACCCTATGAAATCCGAGGGCCCGCAATTTAGAAAGAAACAATGGAAACCATAATCCGTATAAGTCTCGCCCCATTTGGTCTTAGCTTCATTTTGTAGGGATAGGATTTCCAAATAGCCCAGGTAATATTTTAAATAATTGCAGGGTTCCTGCACAATGTAGTGATAAATTCTTCGGATGGTGTCGGCATTGCCGGCACCAATTTTGTTGAGCCAATCATACACTTCCGAAAAAGTAGCGTTGTCGTAGTGAATCATAATATCCAAAAGAGAATACAGGCACAATTGCAAACTGCGGGTGTGCTTGATTAGTCTTGTTTGCAGGGCTGCATCAGGTTGCCCGTGTTCTGTAAGAAGTTGCGCGGCATAATCGTAGGAGCGCATTTCTCCGTAGATGGCCCATCCCTCTAAATACCCACCATACCAAAGAATATGACGCACGGGATTGTCGCCCTGCATTTGGCTGTAACGGTTACAATAAACACTTTGGTACAGATGTCCGGGGAAGCCTTCGTGTGCTAAGGTGGTGTACAATTCCAGGCCTTGGGGCGTTTTACCGTGATTGATGTAAATGGTATTGTGTTCGGTATCGTCCAGTGGGGGTGTCATATAAAAAGCAGGCGCACATAGGTCTTCCATTTCGGGCACTACGGATTTCAAGGCGATGGAGGTCTGCTCCTGGGGCAGGGGTGGAAAGTCTGCCTGCATTCTTGCCTGAAGATCTTTGAGAATTTCTTTGCTGTCTGTGAGGGGAAATGGATTTGCGCAGAGTTCTTCAGAATAGGAAGGGTGTTCTAATCGTATTGTTTGGATGGCGTGAATGTCGGTAGCCAATTGTTCTGTTAACATTTTTTTCACGTCCGGAATACTGCGACGGGAGCCTGTTTGGGAAATTAACAGATGCTCATAATAAAGTTTTCCATCCGGATATGCTCCTAGGCCCCTTGGAAGAATTCGGTCATCTTTTAAAGCAGACAGACCTTGTGCCAGGTTTTGATATGAGGGGAGCATAACGGCCTGCAGTAGTCGATTGTGTTGTTTTGTATATTCTTCTCCCTGTTCCTTGGAGAGAAGTCCCCGGCTGAGTAACTGCTCCACGCGGGCACGAAAGGTGGTCTGTAGGAAGTGAGCCTCCCGAGACAGGATGTCTTCGGTTAATATTTGCTCACATTGACGAATGGTTTCCTGTAAGAAAGCGGCAGGCATAAGTAAGCCTTCGTCCCGCTTTTTCTGTTCATACACAAGGAGTGAAGCGAAGTACTCATCCGTTTGGTCCAATAGAGCCAAGTAATCTTCTATATCCCGGATGCATCGGAACTGATATTCCGCCAAAAGAATGAGTAATTGGGAATGCATCCCGGAGGTGGGGGATAGGGGCTCTGTGTAATAGGGGTACAAATTTAGTGCCAGGGAGTTTTCCAGAGACCGCAGAAGCAGTCCGTGAAGAAAGGCATCCGCCGGTGGTAAGTGAGCGGTATTTATTTTTTTTAAGGCTTGGATTTTTTTAGAAAGAGTTTCTTGAATGAGGGGGACATCTTCGGGAGAAAAACAGGACAAAGTAGGTTCGTAGGAGGTGATGCCAAAATCTGTAGGAGAGGCCAGTGTATAATGTAAATCCAGCGTGTTGCAGGTCAGTTCGTCCAAAAATAATTGTTCGGTTATCTTTTGGAATTGTTTTTCGTCTCGATGTGATAGGTGTAGCAGTAGAAAAACGCCACACAAAAGAAAGAGCGGCACAAAGAAAAGCCGCTTGGAAAGGTGAAAGGAGTGTCTGCGCAAGGGACCACCTAAAAAGATATTTTGTATAGTATATGAGAAAAGAAGAGAAGTAGTATAGTTTCGCCGGTATTCGTTTGAGCGATTATATTATTTGGGCACCGCTACAAACCAGTCGTGGAATTGGGTCATATGAAAATCATCCCAAAATTTTTCTACATCGGTGTAGTAGATGATATAGATGGTTTCATCGTTGATGGTTTCGTAGTTAATTCTGGTGTTGATGCGGATGCCGTCTGCGGTGACAAAGCTGCCGGGAGCAGGGGCCACATCATATTCCCGGGTGGTGATATATTGGGAGGGCAATGTCTCGGTAAAGAGTAAGAGCCGGGGCCATTGTGTGCCTTTCTCCGCGGAAATTGTGGATAAACCGGTTTCTTCGCACTGCTCCAGTGCATACTTCACACAATCTTCCAGGCCTATACAAAAGTAGGCGTTTACCAATTCCTTGTAGGAGGAATAATACTGACACTGGAAGAGTGTTAGGCAAAGCAGATATATAGAAATTAAGGCGATGGAGCAAATGCGCCTCAATACAGGTTTTTTAGATTTCAAAAATTCCAGAAGTTTCCAAACACCATATCCCTCGCTAAGGACCAGTGGAATAAATAGGGCATTGGCTTGATGCACCTTCACGGAGGTGAAGAGACAGATGAAAACACCGCCAAGCAGATTGACAAAAATCAGGTATTCAAAACAGAATTCCTTTTTCCATAGACAGGTAATTACTTTGTATATCAGCAGACATACGCCGATAACGATAAAGATGCGACCGATGTCGTAAAACAGTCCCCAGGGAAGGAGAACATCATAAGGGGACCCTGTATTCTGGAACAGGAACAAACGGGCGGCATTTTTCATATTTGCCCACATGGTTGTCAAAGAAAAGCCAACCTCTGCACCCCGATATCCGGGGGTACGGGGAATGGTCAGGAAGGGTAGAGTGATTTCTTCCATATAACCGCCATTAATCAGGACAAATAAAATCAAAGGCAGTGCCATAACAAACAGGATACCTGCAGAGAGATAAGCCCATTTGTTGAAGGTTAATTTTTTGTGATACAAGCCGTACACAATTTGCAAGGCCACTATAATCGGAACGATAGGCCATATTACGGCATAGCAATATAGACTCAATCCGTAGAACAGGGCGGACAGAGGAAGATAGGTATTCTTTTCCAAACCCAACAGGAAAAAGTACAATGCAAACATTAAAAATCCCGGTGCCATATTAGCATCCAGTCCCCAGCGGGACATCATCACATGCCAGGGGCAGATAGAGAGTAAAAATAAGGACCAAAGGGCAGGTGTTTCGCCATACATACGCTTTATCAGCAGATACACGCACCAAAGGGTCAAGATGGCAATCAGTACCTGTGGAATGCGGGTGATAAACAGAGAGGGTACGCCTTTGGTGAATATGAGTAGAGGGGTCAGCAGCCAGGAATACATGGCGCTTTGGCCATCTCCCCAACTGGACATATAAATGGGGAACTTCAGCCCTGCGGAATCCATGCCTTCATGGAACAATCCGAAGGAGTTCAGTGCCACAAAGGCTTCGTCCTGATGATATCCTCCGGGCACTTTGGATAAGCTGATTAATCGAAGTAGGGCGCCCAGCAAAAGAAGCACAAAGGGAAGTGCTTTTTTAAGGGGCAAAGTATTCACTTTTTGCTTCCATGTAAAAGAATGCTTCATAGCCTGCTCCATTTCCGTTTCTTGTGCAGATTATAACACAAAATTTCGTAAAATAAAATACAACTGTGTAGAATTCACACATTGACTTTGTGGCACATTTTTCTTATACTGAAATAAGGGAAATTTTGCAAATATTTCAGGATATAAAAAGTACCATAAATGTGTGAGCCCACAGAAGGCGGAACGGAGGAAACAATGAACAATTTAGAACTGCAAAAGCGCGCCAATGACGTGCGGATAGGGATTGTGAAGGCAGTTCACAGTGCAAAAGCCGGCCATCCCGGAGGATCTCTCTCGGCGGCAGATGTATTTACCTATCTTTACTTCGAGGAGATGAATATCGATCCTCAGAATCCTGATATGGAGGATAGAGACCGTTTCGTGCTTTCTAAGGGACATACAGCTCCCGGATTATACGCGACACTTGCCCATCGTGGATTTTTCCCGGTGGAGGATTTGACCACGTTGCGTAAGCTGGGTTCTTACCTGCAGGGACATCCCACCATTCAGGTGCCCGGCGTGGATATGGCGTCTGGGTCTCTGGGACAGGGAATTTCCGCAGCTGTGGGAATGGCACTTGGTGCAAAAATGGACGGAAAGGACTTCCGTGTCTACACCCTGCTTGGTGATGGGGAGATCCAGGAAGGACAGGTTTGGGAGGCGGCGATGTTTGCCGGACACCGTAAACTGGATAATCTCTGCGTCATCGTTGACAACAATGGCTTGCAGATTGACGGTGCAGTGGCAGATGTTTGTTCTCCTTATCCCATTGATGAAAAATTCAAAGCATTTAATTTCCATACCATTAATGTGGACGCTCATGATTTTGATGCGTTGCGCGCTGCATTCGCAGAAGCAAAAAATACAAAGGGCATGCCCACCTGCATCGTAATGCACAGTGTGAAGGGTAAGGGCGTTTCCTTTATGGAAGGTGTGGCAGATTGGCACGGCAAAGCTCCTAATGATGATGAGTTTGCGGTGGCAATGGCAGACCTTGAGAAAATCGGGGCAGAACTGGAAAAGGCAGGTGAAGCATAATGGCAGAAGTGAAGAAAATAGCAACTCGTGAGAGTTATGGCGCTACTTTGAAAGAACTGGGTGCTGAGTACCCTAATCTGGTGGTTTTGGATGCGGATTTGGCAGCTTCCACCAAGACCGGTGTTTTCCAAAAGGCTTATCCCGACAGACATATTGACTGCGGTATTGCAGAAGCAAACATGATGGGTATCGCTGCGGGTCTGTCACTGGTTGGCAAGATTCCTTTTGTAAGCTCCTTTGCCATGTTTGCAGCAGGACGGGCTTTTGAGCAGGTGCGTAATTCCATCGGATACCCTCATTTGAATGTAAAAATCGGTGCTACCCACGCAGGTATCACTGTAGGTGAAGACGGTGCATCCCACCAGTGTAATGAAGATATTGCGTTGATGAGAAGTATTCCCGGTATGGTTGTCATGTGCCCCGCAGATGATGTGGAAGCAAGAGCGGCAGTGCGTGCAGCAGTAGAGCACAACGGTCCTGTATACATGCGTTTTGGCCGTGCTGCAGTGCCTGTGATTAACGACAAACCTGATTATAAATTTGAAATCGGCAAGGGTAATATTGTAAGAGAAGGTAACGATGTAACCATCGTGGCTACCGGTATTTGTGTAGATTCTGCATTGGGAGCCGCAGAAAAACTTGCAGCAGACGGTATCAGTGCAGAGGTGGTAAGCATCTGTACCATCAAACCTTTGGACGATGATTTGATTGTGCAGAGTGCAAAAAAGACAGGCAAAGTGGTGACTGTGGAAGAACATTCCGTCATTGGTGGTCTTGGAGCGGCTGTGTGTGAGTGCCTGAGTGCAAATCTTCCCACCCCTGTGAAGCGCTTGGGTATGCAGGATGTGTTCGGTGAGTCCGGTTCTGCATCAGATTTGATGAAAAAATACGGTTTGGACGCAGAAGGCGTGTACAAATCAGTAAAGGAATGGTTATAAGATGAATATTCTATCCCCTTCTCTGTTAGCGGCTGATTACTGCAATTTGGAAAAAGATATCAAGGAAGTGCAGGAGGCCGGAGCGCAGTATCTGCATATTGATGTCATGGATGGTATGTTTGTACCGTCCATATCCTTTGGTATGCCGTTGATTACTTGTATCAGGAAATGCACAGATATTTTCTTTGACGTACATCTGATGATTGAACGTCCCGAACGATATATTAAGGAGTTTGCGGAAAGTGGCGCAGACCTGATTAACTTCCATTTGGAAGCCACAGAAGATGTGGAAGGTACCATAGCAAAAATCAGAAGCTTTGGTAAGAAAGTAGGTATCACCATCAAACCCAAGACCCCGGCTTCTGCAGTGGAACCCTATCTGCATTTGGTGGACATGGTGCTGGTGATGACGGTGGAGCCCGGATTTGGGGGACAGAAATTAATTCCTGAATGCCTAAACAAGGTTCCTGAGATTCGTAACATGGTACAGGCCAAGGGACTGGATATCGACATAGAAGTGGATGGCGGCATCAATGCAGATAATGTGACGGCAGCCATCGAAGCCGGTGCCAATGTCATCGTGGCAGGAAGCGCCGTGTTTGGAAATGATATTACCGGTAAGGTAAAGAAGTTTTTGGAGAAAATGCAATAAAATTTATCCCGATTGCTTTCATTCGGCAGGAAGGGAAAGGAGATGTATTATGAAAAAGAACGACAAGTATTATATTACAACGGCAATTGCCTATACCTCCGGCAAGCCTCATATTGGCAACAATTATGAAATTGTATTGGCGGATAGTATTGCCCGGTTCAAGAGAAAGGAAGGATATGATGTATTCTTCCAGACGGGTACCGATGAGCATGGTCAGAAGATTGAACTGAAGGCTCAGGATGCAGGCATGACGCCCAAGGAATTCGTGGATAATGTGGCCGGAATCATTCGTGGTATGTGCGACTCTTTGAACATTTCATACGATAAATTCATTCGTACCACAGATGATTACCATGAGAAGCAGGTACAGAAGATTTTCAAGCGCCTGTATGACCAGGGGGATATCTATAAGAGTTGTTATGAGGGATTGTATTGTACACCTTGTGAGTCCTTCTGGACAGAATCCCAGCTGGTGGACGGCAAATGTCCCGACTGTGGCAGAGAAGTGAAGCCTGCAAAGGAAGAAGCTTACTTCTTCCGCATGAGCAAATATGCGGACAAGTTGATTCAGCATATCAACGAACATCCGGAATTTATTCAGCCGGTGTCCCGTAAAAATGAGATGATGAATAATTTCCTGTTGCCCGGTCTTCAGGATTTGTGCGTTTCCAGAACCTCCTTTAAGTGGGGAATTCCCGTGGACTTTGACGAGGGACATGTGGTTTACGTGTGGCTGGATGCGCTGACAAACTATATCACAGGTGTTGGTTATGATGCAGAAGGGAATAGTACCGAGCAGTACAAGAAATTGTGGCCTGCTGACCTGCATTTGATTGGTAAGGATATTGTCCGTTTCCATACCATTTATTGGCCTATTTTCCTGATGGCTCTGGGTGAGCCCCTGCCGAAGCAGGTATTTGGTCATCCCTGGCTGTTGATGAGTGATGGCAAGATGAGTAAATCCAAGGGCAACGTCATTTATGTGGACGATTTGATTGCTTTCTTTGGCGTGGATGCAGTCCGTTACTATATGCTGCACGAAATGCCTTATGAAAATGATGGTACTGCTTCCTGGGAATTGATTGCGGAGAGAACCAATACGGATTTGGCAAATGTCCTGGGCAACCTTTTGAACCGTACCGTGTCCATGAGCAACAAGTATTTTGGCGGTGTGGTGGCTGACAAGGGCGTGGTTGACGAGGCATTGGATGGCGATTTGAAGGCAGTGGTGACCGGTGCGCTTTGTAAGGCGCAAGGTAAAATGGAAACCCTGCGTGTGGCGGATGCGCTGACAGAGATTTTTGCGATTTTCAAACGATGCAATAAATATATTGACGAGACAGAGCCTTGGGCGCTGGCGAAGGACGAAGCGAAGGCAGACCGTCTTTCCACAGTGTTGTACAACTTAGTGGAAAGTTTGGTTGTGGGTGCGTCCCTGTTACAGCCCTTTATGCCTGAGACTGCGGAAAAAATTGTGAAGCAGTTGAATACTTCCCTGCGCGAATTTGATGAGCTGGACAAGTTCGGACTATATGAGAATGGTGCCAAGGTGGTAGAACAACCTGAAATTCTCTTTGCAAGATTGGATATGAAGGAAGTAAAGCAAAGAGAAGAAGAGTTGGCGGCAGCTATGATTGCAGCTGCGCAGGCAGAAGCAAAAGCAGAAGATCCAGTGGACGAAAATATCATTGATATCGAGGCAAAGGCGGAAATCGAATACGATGATTTTGCCAAGATGCAGTTCCAGGTAGGCGAGATTATCGCCTGCGAGGAAGTGCCCAAGTCTAAAAAACTGCTTTGCAGCCAGGTAAAAATCGGAAGTCAGGTAAAACAGATTGTATCCGGTATCAAGGCACACTACACCCCTGAGCAAATGGTGGGTAAGAAAGTGATGGTTTTGGTGAACCTAAAGCCTGCAAAATTAGCCGGTGTTCTCAGTGAGGGAATGTTGCTTTGCGCAGAGGATGCAGAGGGCAATCTGGCGCTTATGACCCCGGAAAAGGAAATGCCTGCAGGCGCAGAAATCTGTTAAGAGATGGAAGGAAAGTAAAATGGGATTTTTAAGGTATGATAGTCCTTTTATGATGGGACTGGCCAAGGTAACAGACCTCATTATGATAAATTTATACACAATGATTTTGTGTATTCCGGTGGTGACGGCAGGAGCGGCCATTACAGCGCTTCATTGTATGTCGTTAAAGATTGTCAGAAATGACCACACCCGAGTGACAAAAGAGTACTTCCAGTCTTTTGCCAGAAACTTTAAACAGGCCACGCTGATTTGGCTGATGGTGCTGGTGGTGCTTGCCATCTTGGCGGGGGATTGTTTTATCCTGTTTTTTGCGGATTTGCATTTTGGAAAGGCATTCCGGATTATCTTTTTTGTAATTGCATTTTTGCTGGCCTTTGTGTATGCCTTTGTATATCCTATTTTGGCGAAATTCGACAACACCATCAAAAATACATTAAAAAATTCCTTGTTGATTGGAATTCTGCAATTTCCGAAAACGGTATTGATGGTTATTGTCGGTATGATACCGGGATTGATATTGTTGTTATACCCTCATCCGACGCTCCTTTCTGCGGTCATTCTATTTGGATTTTCCGGCCCGGCGTGGATCAGTGCGTTGCTTTATAACAAGTATTTTCAAATGTTGGAAGATCAGATATTGGAGCAGAATGCACCGGAAAATGTATTGGACCCGGATGATGAAGATGTGATTTTTAAGGATATGGAGTATGTGGGCAGTGGTGAAAAATCCGAGTCTGATGCGACGCAAGAGTAGTTTTGTGCATTGTGACGGGTCTGGCAATGGATTTTCGTCAATGTGCCAAATGGGCGTAAAAATGCCTGTATTTATGAGCAAAACCAACAAACCAAAGAGAAAAATTTGTGAAATAGTGGCATAGAAAAAACACGAAAATTTTTATATACTGTGTTTAACGAAAGTTTTTATACTGAAAGGAGTATTAAAATGGCAGGTTTATCTTTGAAAAATATTTACAAAGTATACCCTAACGGCTTCGAGGCTGTTAAGGATTTCAATCTTGAGATTGAAGACAAAGAGTTTATCATCTTCGTAGGTCCTTCCGGATGTGGTAAGACAACTACCCTTCGTATGATCGCAGGTTTGGAAGATATTTCTTCCGGTGAACTGTGGATTGGCGACAAGCTGGTAAACGATGTAGAGCCTAAGGATCGTGATATCGCAATGGTATTCCAGAACTACGCTCTGTATCCTCATATGACCGTATATGACAATATGGCATTCGGTTTGAAGTTGAGAAAAGTTCCTAAGGCAGAAATCGAGAAATTGGTTATGGAAGCAGCTAAGATTCTTGGCTTGACTCCCCTTTTGGATCGTAAGCCCGCAGCTTTGTCCGGTGGACAGAGACAGCGTGTTGCTATGGGTCGTGCAATCGTTCGTAATCCTAAGGTATTCCTTATGGATGAGCCTCTCTCCAACTTGGATGCTAAGTTGCGTGTACAGATGCGTATCGAGATTGCTAAATTGCATCAGAGACTTGGTACCACCATCATCTACGTTACACATGACCAGACCGAGGCTATGACACTTGGTACCAGAATCGTAGTTATGAAGGATGGTGTTATCCAGCAGGTAGATACCCCTCAGCATCTGTATGACCTTCCTCAGAACCTGTTCGTAGCAGGATTCATGGGATCTCCTCAGATGAACTTCCTTGACGCAGTTGTTAAGGTTGACGGCAGCGTTGCTAAGCTTGAGATCGCAGGCAACAGCATTGAACTTAACGCAGAGAAGTCCAAGAAGCTGATCGATGGTGGTTATGACGGAAAGACTGTTACCTTCGGTATTCGTCCTGAAGATATCTATGATTCCGCAGATATGATTGCTAAGAATCCTTCTGCAGTATTTGAGTCTGCTGTAAGAGTATACGAGTTGCTTGGTGCTGAAGTATTCTTGTATCTGGATCTGGAAGAGTATCCTATCACTGCAAGACTTGATCCTACTACAACAGCAAGACCTGGCGATGTAATCAAGTTTGCGTTCGATACAAACAAGATTCATGTATTTGACAAGGAAACCGAGCAGGTTATCACAAACTAATATGTATGTTAAGGGCGCCTATTATGGGCGCCCTTTTTTCTATTTCATTATTATCGGAAAAGGTATATAATATAAGAAGTATTTGAGCAAAATGTTGACAACTGATTGTTTGGGAGAATATAGATGGCGTTTGATTTGCAGGAAGAATTAAAGAAATTGCCCAAAGCACCCGGTGTATACATCATGAAAGATGACACGGGTGTCATTTTGTATGTTGGAAAAGCCATCAATCTTTATAACCGTGTGCGGTCTTATTTTCGGGAGAACATTGGAAGAGGGCCATTGATAGACAAGATGGTGTCGCTGATTGCGGAATTTGAAATTATCGTAACGGATTCTGAGCTGGAAGCACTGGTGTTAGAGAATAATTTAATCAAAGAGTATTCGCCCAAGTACAACACTTTGCTGAAGGACGACAAAACCTATCCTTATATTAAGGTGACCGTGGGAGAAGAATATCCCCGTATTTTGTTTTCCCGTACTATGAAGAAGGATAAGTCCAGATACTTTGGTCCGTATACCAGTGCGGCGGCAGTGAAGGATACCATTGAATTGTTGAATAAATTGTACCGGCTGCGCACCTGCAACCGCAATCTGCCTCGGGACATCGGTGCAGACCGCCCCTGTTTAAACTACCATATTAAACAATGCAAGGCACCTTGCCAGGGGTATGTGACGGCGGAAGCCTATCGTGCCCAGGTAAATCAAGCGTTGGAATTTCTAAATGGAAATTATAACATTATCTTAAAAGAATTAGAGATGAAAATGAAAAACGCTTCGGAAAAAATGGATTTTGAAGCGGCGGCAGAGTATCGTGACCTACACATGAGTGTGAAGCAGGTGGCACAGAAGCAGAAGATCACGGATGATGCGTTGGATGATAAGGACATCATTGCCATGAGCCGAAATGAGGACGAAGCGGTGGTTCAGGTGTTTTTTGTGCGGGATGGCAAGTTGATCGGCAAAGAACATTTCTACATGACGCAAATTGCAGACGTGAGCAATGCAGAAATCATAGAAAACTATGTAAAGCAGTTTTATGCAGGTACGCCTTTTATTCCCAGAGAGTTAATGCTTCAGTATGAAATTGCAGATAAAGAATTGATTGAGAAATGGCTCAGTGACCGCAGAGGAAGCAGAGTGTATTTGAAGGTGCCTAAGATTGGCGCGAAGGAAAAATTGGTAGAACTGGCGGCTCAGAATGCCAAGCATATCCTGGAACAGAATACGGAAAGAATCAGGCGGGAAGAGGGCAGAACCATTGGCGCGGTAAAAGAAATCGCAGCGCTTCTGCAAATAGATAGGATAGAACGTATGGAAGCTTTTGATATTTCTAATATCAATGGTTTTGAAAATGTGGGTTCTATGGTGGTGTTCGAAAAAGGGAAGCCCAAAACCAGTGATTATCGGAAGTTCCGCATCCGTACAGTATCAGGCCCGGACGATTATGCCTGCATGAGGGAAGTGTTGACCAGACGCTTCACTCATGGCATAGAAGAGGCCAAAGAACTTCAGGACAAAAATATCGACAAAGAATATGGTAGTTTCACAAAGTTCCCTGACTTAATTATGATGGACGGCGGTCGCGGGCAGGTGAATATTGCACAGGAAATATTAAAGGAATTAGGGATTCATATTCCCGTATGCGGTATGGTAAAGGATGATAACCATCGCACCAGAGGGTTATATTTTGAGAATGTGGAATTGCCTATAGATACGCATTCAGAAGGCTTCAAGCTAATCACCAGAATTCAGGATGAAGCCCATCGATTTGCTATCGAGTATCATCGCTCCTTGCGAAGCAAAGGACAGGTTAAATCAGTACTGGACGATATTCCGGGTGTGGGTCCTGCGCGAAGGAAGGCACTGATGCGGCATTTTAAATCTTTAGAGGAATTGAAAAAAGCCTCATTGGAGGAATTGGTGGCGTGCCCGGAATTGAACCAAAAGGTAGCCGCTCAAATCTATGCATTTTTTCATGCATAGGAGCAGATAATTCCTGGTCGGGGGTGAGAGGAATGCTTCTTCCCATTCCATTCTAAATGTGATAATATGTACATTAGTAGAGACGGAAAATCAAACGAACGGAGGCAGTTATGAGCGGATTTGTTGATTTGACAAAATTAGTAGAAAAAATGAAGTTGGTGAATCTGACAGAGGAGCTGGAATTAAATGGAATTAAGATTACCCAGCCGGATGTCAACAGACCGGCGCTGCAGTTGGCAGGATTTTTTGAGCATTTTGATGCCACCCGGTTGCAGGTCATCGGTTATGTAGAATATGCTTATATGGAGCATCTGTCAGAGTTTCAGAAAAAAGAAGTGTATGATGAACTGATGGAATATGACATTCCTGCCTTTGTTTTTTCCAGAGAGATGAAGCCGGACCCTGTTTTTTTAGAGGCTGCGTTGCGTCATAGAATCCCCGTTCTTGGCACCAAGAAGTCAACCTCGTCCTTTATGGCAGAGGCCATCAGATGGTTGAATGTGCAATTGGCACCCTGTATTTCCGTCCACGGAGTGTTGGTAGATGTTTATGGTGAAGGTGTGCTGATTACCGGAGAAAGCGGAATCGGTAAATCCGAGGCAGCGTTGGAACTGGTAAAACGTGGTCATCGTCTTGTAACCGATGACGTGGTGGAAATCAGAAAGGTAAGTGATGATACCCTCATTGGGTCTGCGCCGGATGTGACCAAGCATTTGATTGAGCTTCGTGGTATCGGTATTGTGGATATTAAGGCCTTGTTTGGTGCATCTTCTGTAAAAGATACCCAAAGTATTGATTTGGTCATAATGTTAGAGGATTGGAATAAAAATAAAGAGTATGACAGACTATGTCTGGAGGATAATTATACGGAGTACCTTGGCAACAAAGTGGTTTGCCATAATATTCCCATCCGTCCCGGACGAAATCTGGCAATTATCTGTGAATCTGCGGCGGTAAATCACCGTCAGAAGAAGATGGGATACAATGCAGCCCATGAGCTTTATGCCCGTGTGCAAAATTCTCTGGCAAAACGCCGTGAAGAGTCCGAGGATTTGCAGGGGTAAGAGAGTATAAAAGGAATTGTGACTATGATGAGACAGGATATAATAGAAGCGCTGTACGAATTTATACCACAAGAAAATATTAGTTTACAAGAAGCTATGGCAGGCCATACTACCTTTCGGATAGGAGGTCCTGCCGATTGCTTTGTGAAAATAGAGACCGAAAACCAGTTGATCAAAGCACTTGCGCTGTTTTGGCAATACAAAGTTCCGTACTATATTATAGGCAATGGTAGCAATCTGTTGGTTGGCGACGCAGGTTGCAGGGGCGTGGTGTTGCAAATTGCAGATAAAATGAATCAGATTCAGGTGAATGGAGAAGAAATCATTGCCGATGCGGGCGTTACCATGAGCCGTGTGGCCAGAACTGCCTGGGAACATGGTCTGGAAGGCCTGGAATTTGCTTCCGGAATTCCCGGAACCATTGGCGGCGGGGTGGTTATGAATGCCGGCGCCTATGGTGGCGAGATGTGCCAGGTGGTGACATCGGTTCGCATCATAGACGATATAGGACAGGTACAGGAAATCCCGGTGGATGAGATGGCGTTCGGGTATCGCACCAGTATCATAAAAAAGAACCCCTATGTGGTTACAGCTGTCAGGTTTAAATTGCAGAAGGGCGACAAAGATCAAATTAAGGCGCGAATGGATGATTTTGCGGCAAGAAGACGAGAAAAACAGCCCTTGGAATATCCTAGTGCAGGTAGTACCTTCAAAAGACCGGAGGGGCATTTTGCAGGAAAGCTGATTATGGATGCTGACTTGGCCGGCTTACAGGTGGGCGGCGCACAGGTATCTAAGAAGCATTGCGGATTTGTTATCAATACAGGAAATGCCACGGCAGAAGATGTGCGCACCTTGATTTGTCAGGTTCAGGAAACGGTAAAAGGTAGGTTTGATGTGGATTTGGAACCGGAAGTGATTTTCTTAGGTGAGTAGAGAAGGAAGAAAATATGAGAATCGTAGTTGTAACCGGCATGAGCGGTGGTGGTAAAAGTACTGCTTTGAAAATGCTGGAAGATATGGGATATTATTGTGTGGATAATCTGCCCGCATTTTTGATTGAGAAGTTTATTGAGTTAATCAATCTGCCCGGAAATCAGGTGCAGAAGGTTGCCATGGGATTGGATGTGCGTTCCGGACAGTCCTTTGAAGATGTGGATTTCGCGGTTGGTAAATTGAGAGAAGCGGGCTATCAGATAGAAATATTGTTTATGGATGCAGCCGAGAATGTGCTGATTAAGCGATATAAAGAAACCCGTAGAATTCATCCCTTGTCGCCGGATGGCAGGGTGGAAGACGGTGTACGGGATGAGCGGAAGATATTGGAGAAAATCCGTCAGCATGCAGATTATATTATTGATACCACAAACCTTCTTACCCGCGAGTTGAAAGAGGAACTGGAACGTATCTTTATCTTGGAAAAAGAGTATAACAGCCTGATGGTGTCGGTGATGTCCTTTGGCTTTAAGTATGGTATTCCCGCGGACGCAGATTTGGTATTTGATGTGAGATTTTTGCCCAATCCTTTTTATATAGAAGAATTAAAGACAAAGACGGGCAATGATAAAGAAGTACATGATTTTGTTATGAACTGCGATGAAGCAGAAGTATTTAGAGATAAACTTATTGATATGGTGCGGTTTTTGATTCCTAATTATGTCAAGGAAGGAAAAAACCGACTGGTTATTGCCATCGGTTGTACCGGTGGAAAGCACAGAAGTGTGACTTTTGCCAACGAATTATATCAGGGCATCAAGGGACAAGCTGCCTGTGGCCTTAAATTATATCATCGTGACATCAAAGCATAACCAATAGGAGAAGAGAATATGTCGTTTTCCGGAGATGTAAAGGCGGAGCTTTCAAAGCGTGTGAGTGGAGCCAAACACTGTCAAATGGCAGAGTTGGCAGCAATCCTCCACTTGTGTGGGCAGTATGGATATGATGGGACCGGAGAGATTACCATTGGCTTCCAGACTGAAAACGAGGCGTGCGTCAAAAAAGGCTTTACATTATTGAAAAAAACATTTAATATAGATTGGGGTTGCCCGATTAAGGAAGAAGATTTACGTAAAATCATACACCACATCGGACCGCTCAATGAACCTGCAAAAGAGGAATTGCTACAGCGTACCTGTTGTAAACGTGCTTATCTGCGGGGGGCATTTTTGAGTGTGGGGTCCATGAGTGACCCGGAAAAAAGCTATCATTTGGAATTTAATTGTGACTCCAAGGCGAAAGCAGAACAATTGCAACAACTGATGAAGGCTTTTGAGATTGATTCGAAAATAATTCTCAGAAAAAAGAATTATGTATTATATATAAAAGAAGGTTCCTGTATTGTGGAGTTGCTCAGTGTCTGTGAAGCACCCGTTTCTTTGATGAATATGGAGAATTCCAGAATCCTAAAAGAAATGCGAAACTCCGTGAACCGCAGAGTGAATTGCGAGACAGCCAATATCGCCAAAACAGTAGGTGCCGCGTCCAGACAGATTAGTGATATCCGCCTGCTGAAGGAAAGATACGGATTTCAGAATTTGCCCATGCCACTACGGGAGATGGCGCAGATTCGTCTGGATCATCCGGACGCTCCGCTGAAGGAACTGGGAGATTATTTCGACCCGCCCATTGGGAAATCGGGAGTAAATCATAGATTGCGCAAGTTAAGTGAACTTGCAGAAAACATCAAGTTGCAAAAGTGAGCATTGTCTCGGGAGGAAGTTATGACAAAAAAGAACATTTGTATCCGCTTGGAGGGGGGCTTGGCTGTCACACCTGTTGCGTTTTTGGTACAGGAAGCAAGCAAATACGACAGTACCATCTATATTCAGGTGGAAGGAAAGAAAGTCAACGCAAAAAGCATGATGGGCATGATGAGTCTTGGCCTGAATGAGGGTGAGGAATTAGAAGTCGTTGCCGATGGCGTGGACGAGAAGGAAGCAGTGTGTGGTATTGAGGCATTTCTTAGCGGCAAGTAAACACAATTGTTTCGCGGGAAGCGGGCGGAATGCACTTCCCAAAAGATAAAACATATGCTATATTTTTATCAAGAATAAAATAAATGGAGGTAGAGGAAATGTTAGTATCAGCAACAGAAATGTTGAAAAAAGCAAAAGCAGGCCATTATGCAGTTGGTCAGTTTAATATCAACAACTTGGAGTGGACAAAATCTATTTTGCTGACCGCAAAAGAATGCAGATCTCCCGTTATCCTGGGTGTGTCTGAGGGTGCAGGCAAATACATGGGTGGATACCATGTGGTAGTTGGTATGGTAAAAGGTATGATTCAGGATTTGGACATCGATGTTCCTGTAGCAATCCATTTGGATCATGGTTCCTTCGAGGGATGCTACAAATGTATCGAGGCTGGATTTACTTCCATCATGTTCGATGGCTCCCATTATCCTATCCAAGAAAATGTAGAGAAGACAAAAGAATTGGTGGCAGCAGCTCACGCAAAGGGAATGTCCCTTGAGGCAGAAGTAGGCTCCATCGGCGGTGAAGAAGATGGCGTTATCGGTGCAGGCGAGTGCGCTGATCCTGCAGAATGCAAGGCAATCGCTGATTTGGGTGTAGACTTCCTGGCAGCAGGCATCGGTAATATTCATGGTAAATATCCTGAGAACTGGAAGGGACTTAGTTTCGAGACTTTGGATGCAGTACAGCAGTTGACCGGAGATCTTCCTCTGGTGCTTCACGGCGGTACCGGTATCCCTGAGGATATGATTAAGAAGGCCATCAGCCTGGGTGTTGCAAAGATTAATGTAAATACTGAGTGCCAGTTGGCATTTGCTGCAGCAACCCGTAAGTATATCGAAGAAGGCAAGGACTTGGTTGGCAAGGGATTTGACCCTCGTAAGGTATTGGCTCCCGGTGCAGAAGCAATCAAGGCTACCGTAAAAGAGAAGATGGAACTCTTCGGTTCTGTAAATAAGGCATAAAAAATCCCCCCTAAAAAGGGAGGAGGCCAAGAAGCATAAGCTCCTTGGCACTATTATGAAAAAGTATATAAGCAAGTAATACTGAAATCTGCGTTGTTTGTATACTTAGTATATCCAACACAAATGGATAAAAAATGTTATTCATTTTAAAAAATATTAAATGAATTGTGAACAAATTATGAATGCCGGCTCGTTTGAGCCGGCATTTTCGTATTATCTGGGTAACTTATCGGGTTCGGGATATACCACACCGAAGGTATCTACGGTGACGCTTTCGATGACTTGAGGTTCCAAAGGTCTGTCGCTGTAATCGGTACGGGTTTCCGCAATTTTATTCACTACTTCCATACCTTCGATGACTTTGCCAAATGCGGCGTAGCCACCATCCAAATGGGGAGAAGTCTTGTGCATGATGAAGAACTGGCTTCCTGCGGAATCGGGATGCATTGCTCTTGCCATGGACAAAACGCCTTCGGTATGTCTCAAGGTGTTATTGAAACCGTTCTGTGCGAACTCGCCCTTGATGCTATATCCGGGACCGCCCATACCGGTGCCGTCGGGGCAACCGCCCTGGATCATGAATCCCTTAATGACACGATGGAAAATCAAACCATCATAGAATTTTTTCTGTACTAAGCTTACGAAATTGTTGACAGAAGCAGGTGCAATATCGGGATACAGTTCCAAACGAATCACATCACCGCTTTTCATAGTCATGGTAACAATCGGATTATTTGCCATAATAGATGTCCTTTCTTATTATATGGAATTGATGTATAATGATTGTAACCCAAAACGGGAGCGGAGTAAATAAGAAAATCGTCCTATCCGGAAGTTATTGAGTAAAAGGGAAACAGAAGAATGTACTTGCGAGAGGTTGAGATTTCCATTGGACAAAATAGAATAGAGAGACTTTATATCACAGATGACTTACAGGAAGCCAATCGGTTGAAAGGAATAGGCGCTCCTGTACTGATTTACCTTCATGAGGGCAACCGGCAGCAGGATTTTTCGTCATTTCACTATGCAGTAGAGAATCCGGAAGAGGTCGATGCTGTGTTTGCCGAGAGGGTGGTGCGCAGACATATGGATTTGCCCTGGAAGATTCTTGAAACCAACCGTTGTATTGTGCGGGAAACCGTGGAATCGGATGCAGAAGCGATTGTAACAATGTATTTGGACGAAGAAGTGGCAAAGTATATGCCTCCACTACCTGCTAGCATAGAAGAATTAAGGGATATCATCACAGCCTATCGCGAGGAAATCTATAGACTGTATGAGTTCGGCATCTGGACTGTCATAGAGAAAGCGACAGGTCAGGTCATCGGCAGGGCAGGCCTGGAAATGAAAGAAGAAGGGCCGGAGTTGGGTTATATGTTTGACGTATCCCGGCGAAATCAAGGCTACGCCACGGAGGTGTGCAAAGCAATTTTGAGATATGCAAAGGAAGAATTGGGCATAGACAAAGTGGTGGCACGAGTGAAATCGGGTAATAAAACATCCCTTTCTGTTTGTAGGAAACTTGGATTTTTTATTAAGAAGACTGAGCGAAAAACAGAAATGGTCAAGAATTTAGAGAGCAAAGATTTAATAATTTTTACAAAGTCTTTCTAATAATTCAAAGTTGTTCGTCCGTTTAGCTAATGGCGTTGAAACTCCATGATGTTTCTTGTGGGCATATACAGCTTTAGCACTGTTGCGAATGCGGTTTTTTAGGCGATTGATTTCGCGAATTTCTGCCTGCAATATATACCTATAACTGCTGTTCTCTTCTTTGTTAATATCAATGTTTATGATTTGACTGTCGGGGACAGGAATCATGTTGTTTAGATTAATAACAGCATAGTCTTTAATCCTTATTATATCGAGGCGTTCCTTCATCTTATTGTGCTTATCCTTAAAAGATGATAGTGGAGCAAAGTATTTTAGTTTGTTGATTTCTAAAATAATCCCGATATATTTTCGTCTGCGTTTTGTATCATCTTGAGAAAAGATATGTCCTTGGTAGTTGGTCAGATACTTGATGTAGGTGCTTTTGATTTCATAAATTCGTATTCTGTCATTCATATATACCTCCTTTCTTTGGACAAAAACGGCAGAGACCAAATAGTCTCTGCCATTCGTTAACTCGCTCATTTTAGGGCTGTGCATCACCCACTATTCACTCGCTCATTTTAGGGCTGTGCATCACCTTGTAAAGTCAGTATATTATCTTTGTGAGATGATTGTCAACACTTTCTATTAAAAATAAATCCACATTTTTAATTCCGTTGAAAATCTGCGCAATAGGCGAGTTGCTATTCGGTTTACAAGTTAGAATTGCCTTTACCAATATTATAGAAGAAAGAATCGATTTGTAATCACATTATAGCCGTGGATACGATAAGTGTCAAACAAAACCATTGCCTATTTGCCCCAAATGTAATACTATAGCCATAAGATATTTATCACATAATACACCACTGATTAGGTGTGGAAAGAGGAAACTATGTTAGTACAAAAGTATAAGGATATGTTGTCAGGGAAATCCGTTATCAGACAACTTTCAGAATTTGCAACGGCGAGAGGGCAGGAAATCGGATACGAGAATGTATTTGATTACAGCTTGGGAAATCCTTCGGTGCCCGTGCCTAGGGAGTTTACCGATAAGATGATTCACCTGCTGGCTACCAAGGAGACTAACTACCTCCATGGATACAGTCCCAGTCCGGGAATTACTTCTGTGAGAGAAGCGGTTGCGGCATCTTTGGAACAAAGATTTGGCATTCCTTATAAGAAAGAGCATATATTTATGGCATCAGGGGCAGCAGGGGCGTTGGCGCATGCCTTCCGTTTGGTGACCGAGCCCAAGGATGTGATTTTGACCTTTGCACCCTTCTTCCCGGAGTACAATCCCTATGTCAATTTGACCGGTGCTACATTGAAGGTGGTACCCCCTGACACCGATACATTCCAGATTAACTTTGAGAAGTTTGAGAAAATGCTGACCAAGAAGGTAATGGCGGTGCTCATCAACACCCCCAACAATCCTTCCGGCGTAGTGTATTCTACAGAAACCTTGCAGAAGTTGGCAGATATCTTAAAGAAGAAACAGGAAGAGTACGGACACGATATCTATTTGATTTCCGACGAACCCTATCGCGAGATTGTGTTTGAAGGTGTGGACGCGCCCTGTGTGTCAAAATTCTACGACAATACTATTTCCTGCTATTCCTTCTCGAAATCCCTGTCCCTGCCCGGTGAGAGAATCGGTTATGTGGCAATTCATCCCAATTGCAGTGGCGCAGAGTATATGGTAAATATGTGCGTGCAGATTTCCCGCGGCATTGGGCATAACTGCCCTCCTTCCATCATACAGCTGGCAGTGGCACAAGTGTTGGATAAGACGGCAGATTTGCGTGTCTATGAAACCAATATGAACTTGATTTACAATGAGCTGATTGATCTTGGATTTACTTGCGTGAAACCCGGCGGAACCTTTTACATATTCCCTAAGGCATTGGAGGAGGATGCTAAGGTGTTCTGCGAGAAGGCGTTGAAATACGATCTTGTACTGGTGCCGGGAGACAGTTTCCAAGCACCGGGTTACTTTAGAATGGCATATTGCATCGACACAGAAAAGGTGAAGCGTTCCCTAGTGGCACTTCGCAAATTCGTGGAGACAGAATATCCGGACAGAAATGGTAAATAAAGGAGCATTCCTGTAATTCAGAAATAACGCCAATTGAATAAAAAGAAACCTCGATGTAAGATTAAGGTGTTCATCTTGGCCGGATGAATAAAAACACTTTAACCAACAGGAGGTTTCACTATGAATTTAACACAGAA
>CAJGCP010000023.1 GCA_904501885.1 uncultured Acetatifactor sp.
GATCTTACCATATTGCTTATACATGCTTGCCACATAGCCCTTACCAGTCAAACTCAGCCAATCGGGATACATAGTCTTTGCAGAACACTGTACACCGGCCTCAAAAACATCCTCAAGAGGTTTTCCGGGGCCATGCAGGTTCTCGTCATACAAAAATACAATCTTAGGGAACAGAACGGGTTTCTTGCAGTCCTTTTTGCCCTGTCCTCTTCTTCTTACATTCAACATGGTGATGGTAGCAAGTTTTGCAAATCTACCGGTTGCCGTACCTGCAGTAACAGTAATGAAAGGATAGTCACCACGGCTGCTTCCTACGGTATTGAACTTATACTCCCATCCCTGGAAGCCCTGCTCAAATTCTCTTACCACATCAGCGTAGGCCTCTGCCTCTGCAGTGTCTTTGTCAATACCAAGTCTGGTATATTTCTCAATATATTTCTGATAGGACTTCTCTGCGTATGGCTCTAAAATCTCGTCCACACTGGGCACGGTAAATCCGCCGTACTGCTGGCTTGCTGCGCTCAATACAATATCGCCGATAACATCAAAGGCAACATCCAAGGACTTGGGCTCATTGTACCAAACATTACCCATTTCAAATCCGCCGCTAAGCACATTCTTTACATCAAACAGACAGCAATTCATGGTATCTCTTCTGGCAGACATATCATGCACATAAATATAGCCGTCACGACATGCCTGAATTTCTTCGGTTGTCATAAAGAATTTCTGATACAACTCTTTATTCAGCTGGTTGAAAATCAAACTTCTCTTGGTAGCCACCAAAGCAGAGTCGGTATTCGCATTCTCTTTATCGCCAATATACATGATGGACTGGCTCTTCTTATACACATCATCCAACATACGTACAAAGTCCTGCTTATAGTTACGATAATCACGATAACTCTTCGCAACTACGGGCTTCACCAGTTCCAATGCGCTCTCCACCATATTATGCATAACAGGAATAGGGATTTCGTCAGTATCCAATTCATTCACCTTATCAATGACATGCTGACAAATCTGACGCTCCTCATCTTCTGTGAATTTGGTCAGCGCTCTGTATGCACTTTTTCCGACAGCATTAATTACCTTCTGTACATTGAAGGCCTCTCTGCTTCCGTCTTTTTTGATAACAAAAACTTCTTTCGCAGGTCGAAAGTTTTCTCCATAATTTGTGCATTCTGATGTTGCCTGATCAAAATTACTACTCATAACTCCTATCCCTTTCCGTCTTTCGTCAATGGGAACAGCACATTCTACCGTTCCATCCCAATCCACCAAATATTGTGTTGCTCATTTTTAACAATCACTATATTGTGTATTTAATAGTATATGAAAAGAATTCTAAAAAGTCAATCATATATAAAAAAATTATAAACAAAAAAAGCACTTAAAATTTGGTAAAAATTTTAAGTGCCTCTATTTTATGAATTCATTTCATTTAAAATTCCCTGCAGCCATTGGTTGTACGCTTCCTTCACAGACTGAGGCTCCACCACCCGGGCCTCCTTCCCAATCCCGGAAAGCCAGCCAAAGAACTGTCCGCTGACAGAAACTTTTGCCCTTAGGCGAAAACGTTCTGTACCCAAAGGACGAATATTGGCCTCCTTCCCGAAACGGTCAATCACCACGCCCACAAGGTGTGAGGGGAATTCCATCGTTACCATCTCTTCATCGCCGGCAAACATACCAAAGGTGCGGTTATAGTATTCTGTCAATTGCAAAGACTCAAACACTTCCGCCCCCTCCCTTGATTTCTTCTCAAGGCAGGTTTTTCCCATTTTATCCACTCTATAATGCTTGAGGATCCCATCTTCCGCATCATAAGCGATGAGATAATAATTTTCATCCCGCCATACAAGGGCCCAGGGGCTTACCTTTCGCACACTATGATTTCTTGGCTGAAACTTTTTGTTCACATCCCACTCATAGTATACAAAGGTAACCTGTTTGTTTTCCTGGATTGCTTCGTGCAAGCAGTCTATACTGTAATAAATTCCCTCATTCTCCGTCTTAATCCGACCGGCAACATACACCTGCCTGCGAAGTTTCCCGGCATCATGTTTGCTGGCCAGATGACTGATTTTTTCAATCAAACTCCTGGATTTGTTGGTGGTAATAAAGCGGGACGACTGCACCGCATCTACCAAAAGTTTCAATTCTGCCAATTCAAACTCTCGGGATGCCATATAGTAACCACCACCGACACGGCTGCCCACCTGCACAATATCATAACCAAAGACAATTAACTCTTCGATATCAGTATAGATACTCTTGCGCTCGGCATGAATATCATTTGCTGCCAGATATGCGATCAGTTCGTTGGTAGTCACCGGATGATTTTCATCAGTATGCTCCATCAAGTATTTTAATACATATAGTATTTTCAGCTTTTGTCCTGAATGTTTAGGCATTGGGAAACACTCCTAAAATATCGTATATTTCGTGCAAATCAGAAATTTCATAATCCGGGATCAATCCGGAAGTATTGCAGGTTCCTTCCTGTCGATACCAACATGTGGGAATGTGGTTTAACACTCCACCTTTGATATCGCTGGAAAGAGAATCTCCCACAATCAACATCTTCGATTTATCTTTTTCCGACACACGGTCCAAAACATAGTCAAAATACGCCTGATGGGGTTTAGGCGCGCCAACAGACTCGGAAATAAATAGTTCCTCCATGACCTCTGCCAATCCGGAGAGTCTCAGTTTGGTCTGTTGTGCAATTGTCACGCCATTGGTAATGACATATTGTTTCACAATTCCCTGCAAGGATTTACAAATCGTAACCGCGTCATCAATGACGGAAAAATGAAGCCCCAATTCTTTCTGATACTGCTTTTGAAATGCATCCACATCCACACCGTCAATCTGATATTCTTCAAACAATTGTATAAATCGCCCGGGCAATAGTTCTTCTTTCGTCACTTCACCCAACTCTAATTTTTTCCAAAACATATCATTGATGGCAGAATAACGGTCAAGTTGTTCTTCTGTAATCTTTTTCCCTATGTATTTTTGGAAGCAAGCCTCCATGGCACATCTTTGAGAATAATGAAAGTCCAGTAAAGTACCGTCCACATCCCAAAGAATGGTGGTATATTGTTTCATCTTAAGTACACTCCAACATCTCTATTTTTTGAACCCTTCCGGATACAATTCCCAAAAGGAAAATATCTTATAATCCCGAATGGATTTGGCCACATACACTTTGCAGTTATCTGTGGCAAATTCGGCCAACACCTGCCTGCAAATACCACAGGGAGAAGCATAGGCAGAAGGTTCCTCATCTCTTGCACCACCTACGATTGCAATGGATGTAAATTGCGTATATCCTGCACTAACCGCCTTAGATATAGCCACCCGTTCTGCACAGATGGTGGCACCATAGGAAGCATTCTCCACATTACATCCGGTGAAAGTCATGCCATTATCCGTACGCAATGCAGCACCCACACAAAATCCTGAATAAGGTGCGTAGGCATTTTCTCTTGCCTGTATCGCAGATTGAATTAACTGTTGCACTTCTTCATTGTCTATCTTCTGCTCATTTTCAAACAAATCCATCTCTTATTACATCCTTTGAATTGCTGTTATTAAAAGACCACAGAACTGTGTTCCTACCCTGCCGGCATTCTCCTGTACTTCTTCATGATTCAGCGCGGCATCCGTGATTCCTGCCGCCATATTACTGATACAGGATACCCCACAAATTCGCATCCCCATATGTTTCCCTGCAATCGCTTCCACAGCAGTACTCATTCCCACAGCATCACAACCAATTTTTCCTAAGAATCGAATTTCCGCAGGGCTTTCATAGGAGGGACCTGATAATTGTGCATAGACGCCGGATTGCAAAACGATATTACATTCAGATGCAGCTTCCCGTATCAGCACCTGTAATTCCCTGTCATAAATTGCACTCATATCCGGGAATCTACAGCCCAACTCATCCAAGTTTTCTCCCACCAAGGGATTGGGCACAAACAGAGAAATCTGGTCTTTGATGAGCATCAAGTCCCCGGCACGGAAGATGGGGTTCACACCACCTGCAGCGTTGGTAAGAACTAAGATTTCTGCGCCCAATAATTTCATCAACCGAATCGGAAGCACTACCTCATTCATACCATACCCTTCGTAATAATGAACACGTCCCTTCATACATACAACAGGCACATCTCCCACGTATCCAAAAATAAATTTCCCCTCATGTCCCGGCACTGTGGACACAGGAAAGTCTTCTATCTCATGATAAGACATTTCATAGGCTACGCGAATATGGTCTGCAAAGCCACCTAAGCCCGAGCCTAACACAACTGCCACCTTGGGCACAAATGATGTCGCCTTGCGGACGCAATTCAGGCATTTCTGTAATCTTGCCATTTCGTTGTTCATGCCAATTTCCTCCAATTCGTGTTTTAAGTATATCGAAATATTGCTTTTATTTCAATGATATTATATCAAATTATGAAATATCAATTCTACCGTATTATATGATGATACAAACCATACCACCATTACTATCATTTACAATTTTTTGCATGGTATCCTGCAATTTTATTTGGCCTTCATCGTCTATTGAAGAAATTTTGCTGTGAATTCCATCCGCAACCAGCTGTTCCACCGTTTTGCCAAAAATATTGGTATCCCAGATGCCGTTTTCCTGCTCCTGTGCCTCAATATACTGTATCAGATCTTCTGCTTGCTCTTTACTTCCCACAATAGGCGCTATTTCTGTACCAATGGTTGCCTGAATCATGTGTATAGAAGGACCGGAAGCCTTTATTTTGACTCCGTATTTGTTATTATTCTTGATAATTTTAGGCTTTTCTAATACGATTTCCTCCCGCAAGGGCGAAACAACACCGTATCCCTTCCCCTTTACCATGCTGACTGCCTCCAGCACTTTCGTATACTCCCTACGCATGACACTATAGTTTTTCAAAAGAGAAATCAATTGATATTCATCCTGTATTTCCTCTCCCACCATATCCGTCAACATTTCATAATATACAGTTTCATCCGTCTCCAGACAAATCTTTACAATGCCTGTATCCGCATGGAGTTCTTTTAAAATACAATCCTTCACATAAGGGCTATCTAATGTAATCGGCTTTTCAATCACATCTCTCAATGTGTGATATTCTACCAACTGTGTTTGTACCCGTTCGCACAAATCCATCTTCATCTTATTGCTCTGAGGCAACATTTCTACCCACTTGGGTAAATAAAATTCCACTGCGGATATGGGGAATTCATAGAGGATGGATTCTAAGATCTGATTGATGTCTGTTCTTTTCAACTGTGCGCAATTGATTGGCATTGACTTCACGCCATACTTGTCGGAAATATGTTTCGCAACACTGACAGCCTCATCCGAAAACGGCCGCTCTGAATTTACCAACACGATGAAGGGCTTCTGAATCTGTTTCAATGCAAGGATCGTCTTTTCCTCTGCATCCAAATATTGTTCTCTGGATAACTCTCCAAAGCTGCCATCGGTGGTAATCACTACACCAATGGTAGAATGGTCATTCATCACCTTATCCGTGCCAATCTGGGCTGCCATGGTAAAGGGAACCTCCTCTTCAAACCAGGGAGTTTTCACCATCCTTTCCTCATCCCCTTCGATATGTCCCGTGGCACCGTCCACCATATAGCCTACACAGTCAATCAACCTGACCGCCACCGAAATTCCTTCTCCCAACTCTATCATGGCAGCTTCATTGGGCACAAATTTAGGCTCCGTAGTAGTTATAGTGCGTCCACCGGCACTCTGAGGCAATTCGTCCATGGCTCTTGTTTTCGCATTTGCATTGGTCATAAACGGAAGGACCATTTCATCCATAAATCGCTTGATGAAAGTAGATTTTCCTGTTCTTACAGGCCCCAAAACACCTATGTAAATCTCTCCTGCCGTTCGATCTTTGATGTCTTTATATATATCATAGGTATTCAACGAAATTATGTCCATAAAAAACCTCCTACATATACTGATAAAATATATGTAAGAGGTTTCCTGTTCATACCTATTACGGGCTGATTCGAATATATTTAATATTACATGATCACGCGTTTAAAATTCTTCTTACCACGCTTCACAACAATGCCTTCTCCTGCAAACTGTTCCGGTGTATATACCGCCTTTACGTCTGTTACCTTCTCATTATCCACAGTGACGCCGCCCTGCTCCACTGCACGTCTCGCGTCAGAACGGGAAGGATTTAGACCTGCTTTCACCAATACACCAAGTATATCAATGGTGCCGTTCATAAAGTCCGCCTCTTCTAAAGTACAGGTAGGCATTTCGCTGGCATTTCCGCCGGCGAACAACGCTCTGGCACTTTCCTGTGCTCTTGCAGCTTCCTCTTCACCGTGCACCAAATTGGTCAATTCATATGCAAGAATTTCCTTTGCTTTGTTCAATTCACTGCCTTCCCATGTAGCCATTTCTTCGATCTGCTCCAAAGGCAGGAAAGTTAACATGCGCAAGCACTTGATCACATCCGCATCAGAAACATTTCTCCAATACTGATAGAACTCGAAGGGGCTGGTCTTATTGGGATCCAACCAAACAGCACCCTTCTGGGTCTTGCCCATTTTCTTTCCTTCCGAATTCAGAAGCAAAGTAATGGTCATAGCATACGCATCTTTACCCAATTTTCTACGAATCAATTCGGTGCCGCCCAGCATATTACTCCACTGATCATCGCCACCAAACTGCATGTTACAGCCGTATTTCTCATACAGACACATAAAGTCATAACTCTGCATGATCATATAGTTGAACTCAAGGAAACTAAGGCCCTTCTCCATACGCTGTTTATAGCACTCTGCAGTCAACATTCTATTGACAGAGAAATGTACGCCAATGTCTCTGATAAATTCAATATAATTCAAATCACGCAACCAGTCTGCGTTATTAACCATCATGGCTTTGCCTTCACCAAATTCGATAAAACGACTCATCTGCTTCTTAAAACACTCGCAGTTATGGTCAATGGTCTCGGTGGTCATCATGGAACGAAGGTCACTTCTACCGGAAGGGTCACCGATCATAGCAGTACCACCACCAATCAAAGCGATGGGCTTGTTGCCTGCCATCTGTAATCTCTTCATCAGGCATAGCGCCATAAAATGTCCTACATGAAGGCTGTCTGCGGTAGGATCAAATCCAATATAAAATGTAGCCTTACCATTATTAATAAGTTCTTTGATTTCCTCTTCATCCGTCAGCTGAGCCAACAATCCTCTGGCCTTCAACTCGTCAAAAACTGTCATTACAAAAGTTCCTCCAATAGTATAATTAAGGTCTCAGACCCATACCGCCTTCCAAAGTGAGTGTCTCACCGGTCAGGTATTTAAAATCAGGAGATGCCAGTTGCACACAGACTCTACCGATTTCTGTCTCAACATTACCGAAATGTCCGGCAGGAGGCATATGCACATTTTTCTCAAATGCTTCAGGATAAGCTTTCTGGAAGTTCTCCAACTGTGCTGTCCAAGCCAAAGGACAAATAATATTTGCATTGATGCCATCCTTTGCCCACTCGGTAGCCGCCACACGGGTCAATCCTCTGATACCTTCTTTTGCTGCTGCATAAGCACACTGTCCATAGTTACCGAACAAACCTGCACCGGATGCAAAGTTAATCACACTTCCCTGTGTCTCCTTCAAGTAAGGATAGCATGCTTTCATATAATAAAATGCTGCATACAAACCGGAATACATAGCCAAGTTAAATTGGTCTGTGGTGTGGTCTGCAATGGTCACACCGGAAGCAGATGCTTGGGCATTGTTAATCAACACATCAATTCTGCCAAACTTTTCAATGGTCTGCTTTACCACATCATTTACCACTGCTTCATTGTCTGCTCCTGCATTTACATCTGCCTGTACAATCAAAACCTGGATGCCATAAAGTCTTTCCAATTCTTCTTTTGCTTCTTCCAACTTCTGAACATTTCTACCTGTAATTACAAGGTTGGCGCCTTCTTTTGCATAAGCAGTTGCAATTCCATAACCGATAGATCCACATGCACCGTCACTGAGAACTGCACGTCCTGCACCGGTAATAATCGCTGTTTTTCCTGTCAAAAATCCCATAGTATATATACCTCCAATTCGTTTTTTTGATATTATAACACATTCCCAACCAATACTAAACCATTATTTTTATACATTTCACAAAATTTACTTATTGGTCATCAACTTCACCATGGCTTGGTTTAGTCCGTCCACGGTCAATTTATACATAGGAAACAATTCCTTGATTGCCGTCTCCGCCTCTCTCCAAGGGGCCCTTCCCGGTGCCATCTTAGGATTCAGCCAGACCACTTTTTTATACTTTCTTTTGATTAATTTCAACCAATCATAACCGCAAAGACCTCCGTTGGGTCCACGGTAGTTCCCTGTTGTGGAATATAATTCTTCCGGCGCCATGGCAGCATCCCCGACAATAATCACTTTATAATCGCTATCTAAATTACGGAACATCCATTCCGTATCTATCCAATCCCCATTTTCACATTCCGGTGTTTTGTATAGTTTACTGTAAATACAATTATGAAAATAATAGGTCTTGACATCCTTATAATGATTGGATTTGTGCACAGCTTGAAAAATTTCATTCAAAAGGGTACTATAGGGAATCATTGTACCACCGGAATCCATCAACAGTAATAACTTCACTGCGTTCTTCCTGGGCTTTTGCATCACAATTTGCAGACATCCGCCATTGTTACAGGTCTTAGACACGGTACCATCAATATCAAGTTCGGTCTCTGGAATATCTAATCGGCTGGAAAATTGACGTAGTTTTCGTAATGCCATCTGGAACTGGCGATTGTCAATCACACGGTCATCTCTAAAGTCCCGATATTTCCTGGCACCAACCACAGCAAATGCAGACTGATAGCCTGTCTTACCGCCCACACGCACGCCACCTACATTTCCTCCGGTATTACCGAAGGAGGTTTTTCCCATGGTTCCGATCCAAAAACTACCGCCGTTGTGCTCGCTGTCCTGGTCTTTGAGGCGTTGTCTGAACTTCTCTTCCACATCCTCTTTGTCCACATGAATTTCTTCTATTTGATTTAAATGATTTCTGGCTTCTTCATGAGCCAGTTCCACCATATCAGACTTGTCTAACCAGCGAAGCATCTGTGCACCCACTTCTGTCTCATGCTGTGCCGCCTTGAAACACTCTTCAAAAGCCATATCGAATTTATCAAAATCCGTTTCGCTTTTTACCAGTATCATCCGGGCAACATGATAAAACTGCGTGAGCGAGGCACCGCACAACCCCTTGTCTAATGCTTCCTGCAGTGTCAACCACTCTCCCAGGCTGACCTTCAGTCCCTTCTGGCGTAAAGATTCAAAAAATGTAATAAACATATCTCGAATATACTCCAAAGTCAGTATTATAGGAATTCATACCATTAATAAATGGGATTTTGCTTCACCAACTGTAAATCTTCATCCTTCTTTACCACCACACCCACAAAAGGCAGTTCCTTACGGATGCGATCTGCTGTAATGCCACCTATCTGCAATGCATTGATCCAATCAATCAACTCAGAGGTGCTTGGTTTCTTACGGATATCACGAATGGTGCGGATTCCATAGAATACATCCATGGCTTCTTTCAGCAAATTCTCCTCCACACGGGGAAAATGCACCCTCACAATCTCCTCCATCAACTCCTTGGAAGGGAATTCGATATAGTGGAAAATACAGCGACGCAGGAACGCATCCGGCAATTCCTTTTCCGCATTGGAAGTGATAATAACGATGGGGCGCTGTTTGGCTTTTACTGTTCGTTTTGTTTCATTGATATAGAATTCCATCTGATCCAGTTCCCATAGAAGATCATTGGGAAACTCTAAGTCAGCCTTGTCGATTTCGTCAATCAGAAGCACCACCTGCTCATCGCTGTCAAAAGCTTCTCCCAGTTTCCCTAATTTAATATAACGGGCAATATCATCTACCCCTTCTTCTCCAAACTGTCCGTCATACAGACGCTGAATGGTATCATAAACATACAGTCCTTCCTGGGCCTTGGTGGTGGATTTAATATTCCAAATAATGAGTTTTTTCCCCAATGCTTGTGCCACTGCTTCTGCCAGCATGGTTTTCCCCGTACCGGGCTCCCCCTTAATTAACAATGGTTTTTTCAGCGCAATGGCAATATTTACGCTGGCCATCAACTCCTCACTTGCTACATATTCAGCAGTACTTCTAAATCCTTCTGCTCCCATAATCCCTCCATCCAATCCCCCTTTTGCTTTTTCTTACCTATTGGGGGCTTTTTCTTGTAATAATTCTGTTCTTATGTTACGATATTATTACCTTAAAAGCAAGGAAAATCTAACCTTTGACGAGGGATAAAACAATGAAAAACACAAACGCAATTAAAGGATACTCCATATCCTTTGAAGTATTTCCACCCAAAAAAGATGGTGAATTCGAAGCAGCATTTGAAACTTTAGATGCGCTTGGCAAATTACATCCTGATTTTATCAGTGTGACCTATGGTGCCATGGGTAATAAAAAAGGAAAAACCATCGAGATTGCATCTTACATACAAAACACATTAAAAATAGATGCCATGGCTCATGTAACATGTGTGGGCAGTAAAAGGCATCAAATTTTAGAAATTGCTGAAGAATTGAAACAACATAATGTTAAGCACATTTTAGCATTGCGTGGCGACCGTCCCAAAGATATGACGGACGAACAATTTGACAATAGAGAGTTTTTCTATGCCAGCGATATGATTTCCTTCCTAAAAAGTAATACCGATTTACATATTTCAGCTGCCTGCTATCCGGAGAAACACTATGAAAGTTTCAGTATGGAATCCGATTTGAACCATATGAAATTAAAGCAGGATTTAGGCGCTGAATTCTTTATCAGTCAGCTTTTCTTTGACAATGATTATTTCTATCATTTCATGGAAAAGGCCCAAAAGAAAGGAATCTGTAAGCCAATCTGTGCCGGTATTATGCCTATCACAAGCGCCAAATCTCTAGGGACTACCATCTCCCTTTCCGGTTCCAGCATCCCCAAGCAATTGGCCGACATCATTGCCTCCTATGGAGACAAGCCGGACGAGATGCGAAAAGCAGGTATCGATTATGCCATCCGCCAAATCAGAGACTTACAGGAAAATGGTGTAAAGGATATCCATATTTATACCATGAACAAGCCCCAAACCGCAGAAGAAATCATGGCAGGGATTCATCAATAAAAATGGGAGGACTTAGTCCTCCCATTTCGCTTCCTCAAGTTCTATTTTCTTATCTCTTGTCATCAATTCTTTCACTGCATCTGACGCAGATTTCCCGTGAAACAACACCTCATTTACCTGTTCAATAATGGGCAACTGTACCTGATACTTTTCTGCCAGTTGCATGGCTGCCTTGGCAGAATACACTCCTTCCACCACCATCTTCACTTCGTCCATTGCTTCCTGGGCGCTCTTCCCCTGACCAATCAAAATGCCTGCACGACGGTTTCTGGAATGCATACTGGCGCAGGTGACAATTAAATCTCCGATGCCGGTAAGGCCACTGAATGTCTCAGCTCTACCACCCATAACAATACCCAGTCGGGTGATTTCTGCAATGCCTCTGGTAATCAATGCCGCCTTTGTGTTATCTCCATAGCCCAATCCATCCGCAATCCCTGCCGCAAGCGCTACCACGTTCTTCAGAGACCCGCCCAACTCAATACCGAGAATATCAGGGCTGATGTAGACACGGAATACTTCATTCATAAATACATTCTGAATATGTTCCGCTGTTTGCTTGCTCTTCGCGCCAACCACAATTGTGGTGGGAATGCCTCTGGATACCTCCTCCGCATGGGAAGGGCCGGACAAAACAGCCACATCCGCCTGTGGAATTTCATCTTCTATAATATCAGACAAGGTCATCAACGTATCTTCTTCAATACCCTTGGCCACATTCACAATAATCTGACCATCTTTTACAAAGCCACTCAATCTTTTAGCGGTACTTCTGGTATACGCACTCATGACGGAAAATACTAAAATATCTTTATCCCGGGTAATCTCAGCATCGTCAGTTGTAAATGTCATTTCTTCCGGCAATATTACACCGGGCAACATCTTATGTTCTCTGGTTTCATTTAACTGCTTAATTTCGCTTTCCAGCACAGACCAAACAGACACCTGATGACCATTCTTATGTAGTAGCACTGCAAGGGCTACCCCCCAGCTTCCACCGCCAATGATACCAATCTTTGCCATAGCATTTCCTCTCTATCATTCATCGACATCCGTCCTAAGACTTTTCGCTTAAAATTTTAAACTTCATTCTTTTTAAAAAGATAGGTCTTTCTCTCGTTCCCGTGAATCAGGCGAACGATATTATCTTTATGTTTCCAGTATGCCATCACGGCCAACAAAAAAGTAACGGCGTACATTTCATACAACTGCATCTGTGTCAGGCCTTCAAAAAAGCCATTCTGACCCAAAAGAATCATTTCTGCCATAAGAGTTGCATAAACAAGCAAAGAGCCCAACGATACATAATGGGTAATCATAAACGTACCAAAAAACGAAAGCAATCCTACCGGAATAAACAACGGATGCAGGGATATAATCAATCCGGCGGTAGCGGCAATTCCCTTTCCGCCTTTAAAATTCATATAGAAAGGATAATTATGTCCCAAGATACATCCTGCAGCAGTATATAGCGCGAGCAACTCCATAGTATCACCATAACTGCGGGCAAAAAGCAACCGGACCAAAGTCACGGCTAAGATGCATTTGATACAATCTCCAGCAAATACAATGAGCCCGGCTTTTGTCCCCATAACACGCAATGCATTGGTGGTTCCGGAATTGCCACTCCCATGTTCTCTAATGTCGATGCCTTTGGACTTTCCATAAAAATAAGCCGTTTGAAATAAACCAAATACATATCCAATCAGCAGGCATAAAATCCTAATCATAAAAAAGATTACTCCTTCTCATTACGTTCTCTGATAATAAAGCGAAGCGGAGTTCCTTTAAAACCAAAGGTCTCCCTGATTTGATTCTCAATATATCTTGTGTATGAAAAATGCATCAATTCCTTATCATTGACAAAAATAACAAAGGTGGGCGGCTTAATGGAAACCTGTGTAATGTAATATAACCGCAAGCGTTTTCCCTTATCCGAAGGGGGCTGTTGCATCGCCACTGCCTCCGCCATAATTTCATTCAGCACACCGGTGGCCACTCTCATAGCATGGTTCTCGCTGACGATATCAATGGTTTCAAACAATTTGTTCAATCTTTGGCCGGTATGGGCAGACACAAACAAAATCTCGGCATAGGGCATATAGGACAATGTATTGCGCACCTTATCCTGCACACGATAAATGGTCTTATCATCCTTTTCCACCGCATCCCACTTGTTGACGGCAATGATCACTGCCTTTCCTCGTTCATGGGCAATACCGGCAATTTTTGCATCCTGTTCGGTAACACCCTCTACAGCATCAATCACCAAAACCACGATATCCGCCTTTTCCACTGCACTGACGGTGCGGACAATCATATAGCGTTCCAGATCTTCTTTGATTTTATTCTTTCTGCGAAGACCTGCCGTATCAATAAACACATATTCTTTTCCGTTGAAGGTAATCTCTGTATCCACAGCATCTCTGGTGGTGCCTGCAATATCAGATACGATGAGGCGGTCCTCACCCAACAGTTTATTAATCAGGGAGGATTTTCCTACATTAGGTTTTCCGACAATGGCCACTCTGGGGCGTTCATCTTCTTCCTCGTCCTCTTCATAGGCAGGAAAATGGGACACCACTTCCTCTAACATATCTCCCACGCCCAATCGGTTGGCTGCAGAAATGGGATGAGGATCCCCGATGCCAAGGTTATAGAACTCATAGACATCTGCCATATATTTTTCGAAACTGTCCACCTTATTTACAACCAAAACCACAGGTTTCTGAGACCTACGCAGCATGTCGGCAACTTTTGCATCAGCATCCTGTAATCCCTGCTTCACATCCACAAGGAAGATAATCACATCTGCCGTTTCAATGGCAATCTCAGCCTGGGTTCTCATCTGGGACAAAATTACATCATTGCTATCCGGTTCTATACCACCCGTATCAATCAATGTGAAGCTTCTGTCAAGCCATGTCACATCCGCATAAATCCGGTCTCTGGTAATACCGGGAGTATCTTTGACAATAGATATATTTTCACCTGCCAAAGCATTAAACAGGGTAGATTTTCCTACATTAGGTCTTCCCACCACTGCCACAATAGGTTTGCTCTGATTCTTTGGCATCGTACACCTCCTAAATCTTACTTTTGTGTATCATTTGCATTTCTTATACACTCATTTTAATATCGTTTCCACCAATTCATATCCGCTTGATTTTACAATATTCACAGACACTTGTAAAGCCTTTTCCACATCCCCAACGCGGACATCATCCAAGAAAACATCCTCACCACTTCTTAAAATATTTTCAGGCAATAACAGGCTCTGTCCCAGTGGTTTTCCCTGCAATTGGGCAATCACATCCTGCCCCGTAAGTAGACCGGATACCGTAATGCTTGTACCAAAGAATTCATTTTCGACAGCATAAACATGTATCTTCAATCCTTCCACTCTTTCCATCAATTTCTCTGCCATATAAACCAATGTGGGATAAGCAAGTTTCCCGGTGGCTATGGAAATCTCTTTATGACATATTGTAGTGGTAATGGCCTGATAAGCCTCCTCAAACTCATCCAAAAACAGCCGTAGCATCCCCACGCCATTTTCCAGCTGTAGATAACCATCATATGCTTGTTCTTCCGGCAAAGGCAACCCGGCAAGCATATACCATTCATCACTGGCATGAACAAAATGCAAGCCATACTCTTCAAAACATTTCTGCTGATAAGAATGAATCAATTCCAAAACGGATATTGCATCCTCTTTTACAAAAGACTCTAACGGAACCAGTCCTTCTCTAAATTTCGTCAATCCCACAGGCACCACAGAAACACTCTGCAAATGCGGAAGATATTGCATCAATTTCTCTATGCTGTATTTCAGTTCTTCTCCGTCATTGATGCCCTTACACAATACAATCTGGCCATTCATTTGAATGCCGGCCTGATATAGCTTGTCCACATTTTTCAACGCATCTCCTGCGAATCGGTTGTTCAGCATTTTACAGCGCAGTTCTGGGTTCATTGCCTGAAACGAAATATTGATGGGCGATAAATGATACCTGCAAATCCTATCAACATCCTCATCGGACATGTTGGTCAACGTCACATAATTTCCCTGCAAAAAAGAAAGACGGGAGTCATCATCTTTAAAATACAGAGTTTCTCTCATGCCCGGTGGCATCTGGTCAATAAAACAAAAGATGCATTTGTTGTGACAGTGCTTATATTCATCCATCAATCCTGATTCAAAGCATAGTCCCAAATCTTCATCCGGATCCTTTTCTATCTCCAAAAGCCATTCCTCTCCATCGGGTTTTTGAATTAAGACTTCAACAAACTCATCCTGGATCAAATATTGATAATCAAATATATCCCGGATTTTTGTATCGTTGATAGCAAGCAAAACATCCCCTGCTTCTATCTCTAATTCATGAGCAATACTATTTGGTACAACATCTGAAATTTTATGCGTAAAATCTATATTCATTGACTTCTTCATAATCCCTTTGTATGACACGGTTCCCTCTGCCGTACCAATACACTCCTTATGTGTCCTATTAACTTATTATATCACGATTTTTCCATAAATCCATTACTTATTCCTTGACGATGCGTTTTTAGTATGTTTATAATTACATAAAGATTATACTTTGGAGGAAATTATGCCTAATTTACACGAGATTGAGAACGCTATGCCGGTGGCTCCCCTGAAAATTGTAGCACTGTCTTCCGCTGCAAAATTGGGAGAACATGTGAATAAATATCTGGTGGAGTTTCGTAAAACCATCAAAAACGACAAAGTAAAAATGGACCCCGCTTTCCATGGATACAGCGAAAATAATTATTTGGTAGACATCTCTACTCCACGTTTTGGCAGTGGCGAAGGAAAAGCTGTGTTTAACGAAAGTGTACGAGGCAAGGACCTTTTTATTCTAGTAGATGTATGTAACCATAGCATTACCTATAAGATGAATGGATTTATCAATCACATGTCTCCTGACGACCATTATCAGGATCTAAAGCGTGTGATTGCTGCCTGCACAGGGAAGGCCCATAGAATCAATGTTATTATGCCTTTCATGTATGAAAGCCGTCAACACAAAAGAACCGGCCGTGAATCCTTAGACTGTGCATTTATGCTGCAAGAGCTTCGTGATATGGGCATCAGCAACTTCATCACCTTTGACGCCCACGACCCCAGAGTACAAAACGCGATTCCTCTCAATGGATTTGACAATTTTACACCTCCCTACCAGTTTATCAAAGCACTTTTGAACTCCGAAGAGGATTTGATTGTAGATAAAGATCATTTACTGGTCATCAGTCCTGACGAAGGCGCCTTAGACCGCGCTATTTATTTTGCTACGGTATTAGGTGTTGATACCGGTATGTTCTATAAGCGTCGAGACTACTCTACCATCGTCAATGGCAAGAACCCCATCGTAGCTCATGAATTCTTGGGTGACAATGTGGATGGCAAAGACATCATCATCATTGACGATATGATTTCCTCCGGTGGTAGTATGATTGACACTGCGAAGCAGCTAAAGAAAATGAATGCTCGTAGAGTATTTATCTGCTGTACATTTGGTCTTTTCACAGAAGGTTTGAAGGCCTTTGATGAAGCTTATGAAAAAGGATACTTCGACAAGGTGGTAACCACAGACTTAAATTACCTACCTCCCGAGTTGTATTCCAAGCCTTACTTTATCGAAGCTGACATGAGTAAATTTGTAGCTTCACTCATCGACTTTATGAACCACGATGCTTCCCTGTCCAATGTTCTAACCACTGCAGATAAGATTCATGGTATTGTGGATGCATACAACAGCAGAAGAAATATGGACATCTACGAATAAAACATTACATTATTGCAAATCACAAAATTAATACAAAAGTCTTCAGAGGAAACATCTCTCTGAAGACTTTTCTTTTGTAAACATATCAATTTTTTCTATTATTGCACTTCCACATCCAGATCAATGACATGCATCTCTTCCACATATTCCGGGAATGTGATCACTGCCTTAAACAAATCTCCGTCTAAAATAATTTCAAAATATCCACCTTGCACCTGCACCAAACTCTTGGCGATGGACAACCCCAGGCCGCTTCCTTCGGTGGTTCTGGAGGAATCTCCTCGGATAAATCTCTCTGTCAATTCGTTTGATTTAATATTCATTTGCATTTTTGAGATATTTTTGATAGCGGCAATGATCTTTCCGTCTTTTTTCTCCATGTCAATGTAGACCCTGGTGCCTTCCATGGCATATTTGCACACATTATTGAAGAGATTTTCCACCACTCTCCACATTCTTCTGCTGTCTGCATAAATGTAGGCCGGCAATTCACTATCTTTGAAGATAATTTGCAATTTTTCTTCCTCAAATTTTTCAGAAAATTCGCCGATACTCTGATTCAATAGTTCAGTCAAATTCAACTCTGATTTTTCCAGCACGATATTACCGGAAGAAATCTTAGAGGCTTCTACTAGGTCATCGGAAAGTTGCTTCAGTCTTTGGGCTTTACTGTCCAAAATAGCAATATACCCCTTCGCCAGTTCATCTTCTATTTTAGACCGCTTCAACAAATCTACATAATTGATAATAGAGGTTAAAGGCGTTTTGATATCGTGAGACACATTGGTGATCAAATCCGTCTTCATCTGTTCATCCTTCATACTTGTCTGAACAGCCTTTCTGATACCTTCACCGATATTATTTACTGCATCTGCCATCTCTTTGTTGGAGCCATGAAGATTCTCCGCATCCAGTTTAAACTCTACCTCACCTGCACGAATACGGTTGATACCATTTACAATCTCCTTTTGCTCTGCTCTGGTACGAAACAAAACAACTCCAACCAGACAATCAAGTATCACAAGCAAAAACAGAATCAAAATGCTATAAATCAAATAATGGATGCGCAGATTATAGGCCACGACAATGCCCAGCATATTGCAAACAACGAATGCATTATAGGGTAATATGGTGTTCACTGCAGTGTTCTTATGAGCCAGTATCGTCCGATATACACCCTGTATTTTTTTACATAGAAAACATAGTAAACTCTTCTTCCATATAACCCCTGCCTGCAAGCGATAATACACAGAAAACCATAGTGAATCGATGGAAATACTCAATACCACTCCCAAAAGAGAAAACATCACATACTGATATACGCGTGTCAGGCGAATGCCCAAAAACTGGGAAGTTAACATTTCATTCATGGAAACGGCATCATAGAAATTACGATATAGCCAAACGCCGAGAAGCACTGCCGCAATTCCAAATGCCAGTACCGCTTCCGTCCATAATACATGTTTCTTTTCCATAACCTGATCTTTAGTAATGGAAATAGTTTGGTAAATGAATAATGCAACCCAAGACAAAATGAACATTAAAATCAAGGTCAGAATGCGGTTCACATTTGGTACGATACCTCCATACATCTGATAAGCATCATAAAAAACATCCCCCACATTGGCGTAAGAAGTATCTACGCCCAGCCATATATGAGTGGTATCCTGGTATGCATATTCATACATATCAATATACTCATCCAGTTGCTCTTCGCTAACCGCGGTATTACTGGTAAAGACCAGATTATCAGGATAATAAATCAAATACCTTCGATATTCGGAAAAATACTCAGTAACCTGTTCATCAGAAGCAGTCTTCAATGCAGATACATTGGTGTGGGTTCTCACACCATGCTCTGTTGTCATTCGGACCATATATTTCACGTTACTATTCTTTTCTGAATAAGCAACATTGATTTTTTCGTAATTCCTATAATTTTCAGTGGTGCTTTCAATGGTCGCCACCAAATTGTTCTGCAAACAAAAATAGTCCATCCAGTCAGAGCAAACTCTTACTAAGTCCTTGGAATCTCGGGTCTCATTCTCAGAATAAGGAAAATATCGATTTTGTAGCATAGAGACATGCACAAAGGTCTCATTGTTGAGTTCCGTCAAACTTATTTCCTTTAAATCCTGATCATAAATATGAGCAAATACCATTTGCTCTAGTTGCTCCCGGGTGTATTTATCCATAGCGTCCTGAATCTCATCCAGAGACTTATTTGCCGACTTTATGCTTCGCTCATCCACGCGATAAAAATCATCAAATGCAAGTTCGCCATCCCTGGTCAACTGAAAATTCTCCGGATATACACAGTCACCGAAATAATTCACAAACTCAGTAATGGACATGGTGTATTCCATATATTCAACACCATTTTTTCCCCATTTGATGATATCCCCAAGCTGATATACAGCCGTGCTTCTGCACGCCTTATTGGCACCTATTTTGTCCGCATATGCAGTAATATCAACTAGTTTATTGGGATCAAACACGTCTCCTGTTTCCATTTGTTCCTTGATTACCACCAACTGTGTAATATCGGAAACTGCATTATTATATAAATCATGGAAAATTTCAGAATCCTCAAAAGAAAGTTCTGTATTGATAGGGAAAATCCGGTAAACCTTTTTCCCCTCCATGGACTCTACTTCTACATATGCATTCAGCATAAGTACAGCCAACGCAATAAACGCTGACATGGCTATCAAATGTTGTAAAATAAAAAGACCCGTTCTTTTTTTGATTGCTACCTTCATTTCCGCATCCTTCTACTGTTTGTCCACCTTATATCCCACGCCCCAAACAACCTTTAGATATCTGGGTTCCTTGGGATTGATTTCAATCTTTTCACGGATATGTCGAATGTGCACAGCCACCGTATTATCTGCGCCAATGGCATCTTCATTCCAGATACTTTCATATATCTGATTGATAGAAAAGACCCTGCCCTGATTCTTCACTAAAAGCAAAAGTATATTATATTCGATGGGGGTCAGTCGGACAGGCTCCTCATCAACAGTAACCTGTTTCGTGTCATCATTTATCACCAAGCCACCCACCTGATAGATGGATTTATCTTCTACATTTAAACTGCCCAGCGCCGTGTATCTTCGCAAATTAGATTTGACACGCGCCACCAATTCCAAAGGATTAAATGGTTTCGTAATATAGTCATCTGCACCAATATTCAAGCCAAGAATCTTATCCGTATCCTCTGACTTGGCAGATAGCATAATAATGGGGATACTACTGTATTCCCGAATCTTCAAAGTCGCACGTATGCCATCTAATCTGGGCATCATAACATCCATAATCAATAAGTGAATTTCTTCTTTTTTTAACAACTCAATGGCTTGCTCTCCATCATATGCTTTATAGATGTGATGACCATCCTGACTTAAATAAATCTCAATGGCATCCACTATTTCCTTATCATCATCACAAACAAGAATATTTGACATAATTCCTTCGCCTTTCTCTAGTCATATTGATGTAAAAACGCATTTTTTACCCAATGAATTTCGCCATTTTGAATGGCAACCACATCATATCTTATGGGCATATCCTGAAACACTTTTTTCACATACCGGTAGTACATGGCAACTTTACAAATTTTACGCATTTTAACAGGTGTCACTGCATCCAACGCACTTCCCATACCGGTTCCTGTTCGGTATTTAACTTCCACAAAAACCAAAACTCCGGCGTGCATGCCAATGATATCCACCTCGCCCTGTCTGCATCTGAAATTACATTCCAAAATCTGCATTCCACGGGCCGCAAGATACTCTACTGCTGTTTTTTCCCATGTTGCGCCCACTTCTTTTTTGTTCAAGTTAAACCTCCATAGAATCAAATAAAATTCTGAATGAAGCTTCTTCTGTGAATGGGTGTAGGACCGTATTTTTTTAATGCTTCTATATGTTTCTGACTTCCATATCCTTTATTTCCGGCAAAATCATATTCCGGAAATACTTTATCATATTCCACCATCAGTCGGTCTCTGGTGACTTTTGCTATGATGCTGGCTGCTCCAATTGAAATACTCTTTGCATCGCCTTTGATAATCGGCACCTGCGGAATGGAAACTCCGGGTATTTTCAACGCATCATTCAATAAAAGTTTCGGGGCAGGATCAAGTTTTGATATTGCCTCCCGCATCGCCTCATAGGTGGCCTGCAAAATATTAATCTCATCAATTCTCTCAGGTGTTGCATAGCCAATCCCACAGGAAATCGCCTGCTCCATAATCACTTCGTAAAGTTCTTCTCTCTTCTTCTCTGACAATTGCTTAGAATCATTGATGTATAAAATCTTACAATCGGCAGGTAATATCACTGCGCCTGCCACAACAGGGCCTGCCAAAGGACCTCGCCCCACTTCATCAATACCACAAATCAACTGATACTCAGCATATTGCTTTTCATACCTGCTGATTTCTTCCAAGCGTAGAAGTTCCTGTTCCATGGCAACAATTCTCTTCTGCGCAGAACTAAGGAGTTTTTGAACTCCGCTTCTTTCATCCGTTTCATATTCCTGCATCAATGCCGGCAAATCTTCCAAGGAAGAGTTCTGAAACAGTAACTTTATCTCATTCATATTTTTCATAAGAAATCCTCTATTTAATCAAGCCGAATGTATTCAAAGGCCATATACGAATCCAAGCTTTACCAATAATATTTTCTCTTTTGATGTTACCTACCACGTCCTTGCGGCTATCCGTACTATTGTTCCTGTTATCCCCCATACAGAAATACTCATCCACACCAAGAGTTACACCATCTCTCGCCAAACCCAATAGCTCCGGTTTTATTAATTCCTTTCCATACGGATCCTCCAGCACGGTTTCCTTCGTTTCTCCCGGTTTCGTGATATAGATTGTCCCAGCTTCGTCAATACGGATGGTCTCTCCCGGCATACCAATGATCCGCTTTATGTAATATACTTCACTGCCATACTGGAAAGGAAATACAATCACGTCAAACCGCTTGGGATCATGCAGACGGTATGAAATTTTATCTACAATCAAATTGTCTTGATGTAACAATGTAGGCTCCATAGAAGCACCCGAAACAACCGTTCTTTGACCAATATAGGAAATGACAAACCAGGTCAATAGTAACACCCCTATGATATAAAGAAAGGTACTGAGAATTTCTCTCATCCATTTTTTCATGTCTCATCCTCCACAGAAGCAATATTGGTTTCAGGTAATTCCATGGTCATTCTGCCAAGTTTTCCGCTTCTGTAATCATCTAACACCAACTCTGCCGCCTTTTTCAAATTCACCGTTTCTCCCTTAGCCAGACAGCCCCTTGCTTTGGCAATGGCGGTCAAAGTATCCACCTCATTCTCTGCCCATTCCACCTGATAACGTTCTATAATAGACTTAGGATATAATGTACGAATACAGCGCAACAAATCACATACCATTTCCTCTACAATAATTATCTCATCATTGATAGAGCCAATAAAAGCAAGACGCATGCCCACTTCGGGATCCTCGAACTTAGGCCAAAGAATCCCGGGCGTATCTAATAATTCAAGTTTATTATTCAATTTAATCCACTGCTTTCCCTTAGTGACTCCCGGCTTATTCCCGGTTTTCGCACAAGCTCTTCCGCAGAAGGAATTGATAAAAGTCGATTTACCAACATTGGGAATTCCCACCACCATAGCCCGAATGGGACGATTTACGATGCCCCGCTTTTTGTCTCTCGCAATTTTTTCTGCGCAAGCCGTCTGTACCAGTCCGTGAATGGCCTTCAGTCCCATACCACTTTTGGAGTTTACTTCTAGCACATGGATGCCCTTTTCCTGAAAGTACGCCGTCCATTGCTTATTTCCAACCGGGTCTGCCAAATCAGATTTATTCAAAAGTACGATCCTGGACTTTCCTTTTCCCAACTCATCAATCTCCGGATTACGGCTGGACAAGGGAATTCTGGCATCTACCAGTTCAATAATCAAATCAATCAGTTTTATATTTTCCTGCATCATACGCTTTGCTTTTGTCATATGACCGGGATACCATTGGTAATTCATCCTATTTTACAAACCCCATTCCGGATTCCTGATGGGAACCTCGAAACCATACCTTTCCTATAATATCATCTTCTTTAATTGGACCAAGATTAGAAGAACGGCTGTCTTCTCCCTCACCGGGATTGTCTCCCATGCAAAATACCGTGCCATTTTCAATGGTCATTTCATTCGCAGCAATCCCCTCTTGCTCCAATTCCTCATATACCCAAATACTTGGCAAATCATTGACATACAATATGCCATCACGGATAACCACCTTATCCCCGGGGGTAGCAACAACTCTTTTCACATAGTAGTGTGATTTTTCATTCCCATTGGGAAGAAACACAACAACATCCCCCTTTTTAGGAGAACCTATCAAATATTGAAACGTGTTAATATACACCTTTTGACCATTGGTAAACAAAGGTGCCATAGATTGTCCAACCACGCGGATTGATGTTCCATACACTACATTAATCACAATCCCCAAAAAGATGGCCAGCACAATACCCAATGACCAGGAAAATATTTCTTTGTATTTTGTAGAACGAAACCGTTTCTTTTTATAAAATCTCAACTCTGCCATGGACTTTCTCTCCAAGTGAAACTATCTGTTTCTAATTATATCATAGTTCATAAAAATAGAAAAGGACAACTACAAATGTAATTGTCCCTTTGTTTCAGCAAATTTTGATAAAATTATTTTACTGCCTCTTTTACTTTTGCCTTCTTACCAACACGATCTCTTAAGTAGGTCAATTTAGCACGTCTTACTTTACCACGTCTAACCACTTCAATCTTCTCTACGTTGGGAGAGTGCAAAGGCCAAGTCTTCTCAACGCCTACGTTGTTAGAAGTCTTTCTAACAGTGAAGGTTTCACGGTTGCTTCCACCCTGTCTCTTCAGTACAACGCCTTCAAAAACCTGGATTCTCTCGCGGTTACCTTCTTTGATCTTACCGTATACTCTTACGGTATCGCCAACTGCGAATTCATCAATGTTTGCTTTCAACTGTTCAGCTTCGATTTCTCTGATAATGTTACTCATAATGAGCCTCCTTTTCTAAATGGATGTTCTTAATACATTCTGTAACAGAGGACCATCTCGTTTCGACAACATTCAAATATTACCACATAGATATATTATTTGCAAGTATTTTTTACGAATTTTGTAATTACCTGAAACAACCCATGGATGCCACTTGCCGCATATGGAATCAACATAACAAAATAGGGCAAAGTATATCTGGCTCCGCCTTCCCAAATGAGGCTAAAGAAAAATCCCCCTATCACAGTAATCAGCCAAACAAGTTTCCACATAGGAGTCTGGCTCTTGTGAATGTCTCTCACCACAAGCATCTGAATTACATACAACAGGGCTCCCAAATATACCATACTTTGAAACACATCCATTACAGGCTGCCACTTTGCCTTCCAGTTACCGGAATACACTTCCCAAGCTTGTGGAGTTCGCCCTTCATCAAAACTATATACTGTTGACACTTCATAGGCAAAGGACTGATGTGCCCATTGTATTCTTTGTTTCTCCCAGAAGAAACGAATAGCATCCCCGGGATGGGCCTTCATTCGCTTTAATGTATCCAGTAAATCTTGGTTGCTAATCTGAGCAGTTTTTTCTTCGTCATAGTCACATTCCAAATAGAGACTGGAGTGATATCCATTCCATCCGGTATGATTCAATCCCATTACTACATAGGAAACAGTAGGAATACCTCCGCCAAGGCTGTTGCCCGCACGTAACTCATATAATTTTGTAGGGACAGTTCCTGCCAGCAAAATCGCCAATGCCATCCATGCCGAAGCCAGAACAAATTTTGCTTTCCTTGTCATCCATCCATATACCATCAGCGCAAGAATTGCAGCAATCGCATAAACGGCATAATTTTTTCTTACTGCCACTGCTCCACAGGCAAACAAAAAAGTACCCAACAGATAATACCACTTTTGATGTTTGATCCAATACTGCCCCAAAAGTGTAGCAATGCACACCAGAGCCAGCCCGGGGATATCACCATAAATCATAGGCACTAGAAAATATAGAGGGAACAAAAACATCATCAGCAGACACCATAAATGTCTAACTACAGTTGCCTCAAACCATTCCCGAACCAACAAATATGCGGACACATATCCTACAGACAGCATTCCTAAATTCACCCATTGTATGGTAATGTAATCTGCCCCTGGAAATATTCGTAAGATACCCTCAAAAAACAACAAAAGACCTGTCTGATGTGGGCATAATGCCAAATAAGACCCTTTGGGTGCCACAGGTGCCAAATCGCCGTTGAGGGCTCTTACTGCAATATCATATAAGGATTTACTATCACCTCCCGGTGACACCTTGGCATTCACAATCCACCATGCGCTGATAACTATCATCCAAATGAAGGAAAACAGAAAAGTTATCCATTCTCCCCTCTTACCAAACACTTTAGTTAGCCAAACTGCCATGGATGCAAATAAAATCATTCCGGCAACACATACACCTAATTTTACAATCGGCTGGGTATGACGTATTGTGGTAATAAAATTGAAATCCTCATTTATGACATCTACAGCATACAAAAGAGACATTAGCGAAACCAAGGCAAGAATCACAATTCCAAATCCATATATAATACCCTTCGCCAATCGCAAAGGAAATGTACTCTTTGTCATCTGTATCTCCTATCTTATGAAAAACAAGTCACCTTCTTGTCTGCCACATAAAATCCCAACTCTTTTTGTACTGTTTCTATGGTAGAATCTTCGGGCAAATAGTACAAATAAGGGGTATAACCATTCCGCACCAACCGGTTCGACGCAGATGCCAAAAGCGATTTCAAAACCTCCACATCCGCTTCCACTCCCTTCTCATATGTCAAGCAAATACCTCCGTCTGCTTGTACTGCCACCTGAGCAATCATATGCTTTCCTTCAAAAGCACCGAAAGAATCTGTCATATCTTCAATGGAGCGGATATCCTTATACCTTACCGGTAGGGATAATTTCTGGGTATATAAGCATAAACATAGTTTTTGGTAAGACTTAAATTTCCCTTTCTCACATACCACCTGTTCTCCCACTTCACCACAGGTATACAATTGCTCTGCCTCCCCTGGTAGGTATCCCAACAACTCTTTAGCGATTTCCTCATTCTCCGCAGTCAAATATCCAACCTTGCAATCATCATTGTATAGTAAAATATTTTTGCCTTTGGCATAAATCACACTTGCCAATCCCCGCGCAAGACTTTCCATCATATGAATATGATTTCTTTTGGATTTACTCAACTGTTTGATGAGTTTTTCCTTCTGTAAGTATTTCTCATATAAATCGGGCCTTATAGCTTCCGTTCGTTTTTTTGATTCGTCCAAACGCCAGGCACAAATATTTTTATGATTGCCGCTCAAAAGCACCTCCGGCACACTTTTCCCGTGCCACTCCTCCGGTCTGGAATACTGAGGATATTCCAAAAGATCATTGTGAAAACTCTCTGTCTGTGCAGAATCTTCATTGTTTAACACGCCGGGAACCAATCGAGATATGGCGTCTATCATCACCATAGCAGGCAATTCCCCACCGGTCAATACATAATCGCCGATAGAAACTCTGTCTGTCACAATTTCGTCCAGAACGCGCTCATCTATCCCTTCATAATGTCCACAGAGGAAAATCACTTCCTCTTCTTTTGCCAACTCCTTCGCCATACTCTGCGAAAAAGTCCGCCCCTGAGGTGTCAGGTAAACGCATCTGACCTGCTTCCCACCGGTGATGCTTTCCCAAGCATCATAAACAGGCTGTGCCTGGAGTAACATCCCGGCACCGCCGCCGTAAGTATAATCGTCCACTTTGTGATGCTTGTCCTTGGAAAAATCCCGGATATTGACTGCATTCACACTGATTAAATTCTGTTCAATGGCCCTTCCTGTAATACTGGTACTCACACCCTGTACTATCATTTCAGGGAAAAGCGTCATCACATGAAATCTCATAGGCTAATCGTCCAATAATCCTTCTAAAATGTGGATTTTAATAAATCCCGTTTCAACATCTACTTCTAACACACATTGCTTTATGGCAGGAAGCAAAAGTTCCCTGCCGTCGTTCAATTCTATCACATAAACATCGTTGGCACCTGTCTCCATAACTTCTTTGAGTACGCCAATCTCTATGTTGTTTTCATCTAACACCTTAAGTCCTTCCAAGTCAGCAATGAAATATTCATCCTTGGAAAGCCTTACTGCATGGGCTCTATCCACAAGCAATTCGCATTTGCGGAATGTTTCCACATCGTTGATGGAATCCATTCCCTTAAATTTTAAAATTACAAACTGCTTGAAGAACTTCACACTCTCTACTTCCAGGTCCCGTTGTTCTTTGCCATTGTCTAAAATCACCTGTTTCAAACGCTTAAAACGTTTTACATCGTCTGTGGTGGGGAACACCTTTACTTCCCCCTTTAAACCATGGGTGGAAGTAATAATTCCAACTTTTAAAAAAGCTTCCATAAAGATTCCTTTCATAGGCACTTTGAGGAGGTACACATTTGTGCCCTCCTCACCCTTAGGACATATCGTCCTCAACTAACATACATACACATTACATAATTTCAACATCAACGTTCTGTTTTCCCTTGGATGAAGCAGCCTTTACTACAGAGCGGATTGCCTTTGCAATTCGGCCCTGCTTACCGATTACTTTACCCATATCAGATGCAGCTACATGAAGTTGAATGATGGTATTTCTGCCTTCTGTCTTTTCAGTCACAACGACTTCGTCGGGGTTGTTAACAAGTGCTTTTGCAACAACTTCAACTAATTCCTTCATAAGCCACCTCCAAAGTTATTTCAGCATTATTTTACAATACCAGCCACTTTGAAGAGTTTGCTTACTACTTCTGTAGGCTGAGCGCCGTTTGCCAACCACTTCTTAGCCAGCTCCTCGTCAACCTTGAAAGTGCTGGGCTCGGTGGAAGGGTCGTAGATACCGATCTCATCGATAAATCTTCCATCTCTGGGGGAACGAGAATCAGCTACGATGATTCTATAAAAAGGAGCCTTCTTCTGTCCCATTCTTCTCAATCTGATTTTTACTGCCATAATTTTACCTCTTTCTGCCTGTTCGGCTAATGATTCTTTTGCTCTATTATGAAACGAATTTTTAAAATCCGAATTCATCATTAAAAAGGAAATCTCCTGCCTCCCATACCGGGGAAGCCACCCATCATACCGCGGCCATGCTTGCCACCGCCGCCAAACTGTTTCATCAGTTTCTGGGTCTGTTCAAATTGTTTGATAAATCTATTGACTACCGCAATATCCACACCGGCGCCTTTTGCAATACGATGTTTTCTCTGAGGCGTTAGTATCTTGGGGTTACGACGCTCTTGCTTCGTCATAGACAATACAATGGCTTCTGTCTGCTTTAACTGTTTTTCATCCACCATTCCATCCATATCAGCCTTGATGCCCATTCCGGGAAGCATGCTCATAACGCTTGCCAAACCACCCATTTTACGCATTTGCTTCATGCTCTCCAGGTAATCTTCAAAATCGAATTTCCCTTTCTTCATGCGGCTTGCCATATCTCTGGATGTATCTTCGTCTATAGTGATGTTTTCTTGGGCTTTCTCAATGAGCGAAAGCACATCTCCCATTCCCAAGATGCGATTTGCCATACGATCGGGATAGAACTGTTCCATATCGGAAAGTTTTTCACCCATACCAACATAAAGAATGGGTTTCCCTGTGACTGCTTTGATAGAAAGTGCCGCACCACCTCTGGAATCACCATCCAATTTGGTCAGTACCACACCGTCAATGCCAATTTTCTCATTGAACTCCTGAGCCACATTGACTGCGTCCTGACCGGTCATGGCATCTACCACCAACAAGGTCTGATGCACATCCACCTGACTTTTGATGGTCTGCAACTCAGCCATCATATCCTCGTCTATATGAAGTCGGCCTGCGGTATCCAGAATCACCACATTATGTCCGTTCTTCTGGGCATGGGCAATTGCATTCTTTGCAATTTCTACAGGCTTATGATCTGTCCCCATAGAAAATACATCTATCTCTAACTTTTGTCCATTAATCTGTAATTGTTCGATTGCGGCAGGGCGATAGATGTCGCAGGCAACAAGCAAAGATTTCTTTCCCTTGGTTTTGAGTTTTCCCGCAATTTTGGCTGTGGCAGTGGTTTTACCGGCACCTTGCAAACCTGCCATCATAATGACGGTAATGGCTTTGCCGGGTTGCATAGCAATCTCTGTAGTCTCACTGCCCATCAGGGAAATCAATTCCTCATTGACAATTTTTACCACCATCTGTCCGGGATTCAGTCCGTTCATTACGTCCTGTCCGACAGCACGCTCTTCTACAGATTTAATGAATTGCTTAACAACTCTAAAGTTCACATCTGCTTCCAGCAAGGTCATCTTAATCTCTTTAAGGGCGAATTTTACATCTTCCTCTGTCAGCCGGCCCTTACTTCGCAGACTTTTAAAAATGTTTTGTAGTTTATCTGTTAAACTTTCAAATGCCACTATTTGCTCCTTAAATCTCGTCTAATAATTCCAAAGACAACTCCTGTATCCTTCTCAGGCTTTCTTGGGCAGACAATTGTTCCCCTGTCACACCGGAATCATTTCGAGAAATCTGGTTGATTTGATTCACCGTTTCCTTTGCTTTAGAAAACTTCTCAACCAGATGTAATTTACTTTCATATTCCTGGAGAATCTTATCGCATCTCTTAATCTGGTCATGGACGCCCTGTCTGGAAATACCACGCTCTGCAGCAATTTCTCCAAGCGACATATCATTATAGACCACATCCTCATAGAGGCTACGCTGATTTTCCGTCAGCAACTCTCCATAGAAATCATATAACATTGCTTGTTCGTATATCTTTTCCATAATCACCAACCCTGTGTATCTTACTATAAAAAGAATAAGGTGTCAAGTATTTTTTCTTGACACCTATACATTTAAAATTATAAATCATATTTTGATTATTTCACTTTACTTTCCCTGATTCTATCTTGTAACAATTCGTAAAAATGGTCATGAGGAAAATCATGGCAATCTACCATCTTACCTGTCCATGCAGAATAATGAATGGCATTCGAAATAGTAAGACCTAAAATGCCCTCTTCGCCGGGGGCAAGCAGGGGCGTGCCATTTTTCAATGCATTGGTAAAGTCTTTCAATATACCGGGATGGCCTTCATATTCTCCCATTACCGGAATCTCACATTTCCAACACTCAGGGAAGCCAAAGGGGCCGGTAAATGATGCGTTAAATTCACGTTCGGAAACCACATTTCTATCGAAAGTAATCCGATCATTCTCCACAATAATTCGACCTCTGTCGCACGCAATTTCCAAACGATTGGTGCCGGGTGCCTCTCCTGTTGAAGTAATATATGTACCTGTCACACCGTTGTCATACTCAAAATATGCCGTCACCTCATCTTCTACTTCAATATCATAAAACTTCCCAAACTTTGCAAACGCATGAATTCTATCAGGCATGCCAAACATCCACTGCCATAAATCAATTTGATGTGGATTTTGATTGATTAACGCGCCACCACCTTCATATTTCCATGTAGAGCGCCAAGAGGCACTGTCATGATAGGACTGCGGTCGGTACCAATTTGTAATCACCCAAGATATTCGTTTCAGTTCGCCTAATTCTCCGCTTTCAATTAAATCTTTCACCTTCTTATAAACAGGATTTGTTCTTTGGTTGTACATAATCCCAAAAAGCAGTCCGGACCTTCTAGCCACTTCGTTCATCTCAAGGACTTGCTTGGTATATACGCCGGCAGGCTTTTCTGTAAGAACGTGCAGCCCGTGGGCAAAAGCTTCGATGCTAAGTGCCGGATGATCATAATGTGGAGATGCAATGATTACAGCATCGCATAATCCGCTTTCATACAATTGCGTGGCATTTTCATACACAGGAACGTCCGGATATAATTCCTTCGCATGTTTACGGCCTTCTTCGTTGGTGTCGCAAATTGCACCCAACTCCATTCCCGGCACCAATCCGGACGCAACATATCGACTATGTCCGGAGCCCATCTTACCAAATCCGACTACACCTAATCTGACATTTCCCATAATTATATCCTCTCCAGTATTTTCAATAGTGATTGATATGCCAAGGCAAAGGTAGCTTCTACACTATCCCCCTGAATCACAAGTTTATCTCCTAATTCCAAGTCTTGAAGCCCTTCAAAAAAGCCTAAATGAGGCTCCAGACTCAAGTAACCTTCAAACCCATTATTAAACAAATCTCTTAGAATTTCTTCTACGTGTCCATCTCCTTCACCTGCTGGCACAACATATCCATCAGACAAATTGGCATCTTTGATATGCATGTAGGAAATATAAGGTTTCATCATTTCAAATGCCTTCTTGGTATCCTCTTTCACCTGCACCGAGTTCGCCGGGTCAAATATTGCCTTGAAATGGTCACCATAGAAGCGTTCCATCAATTCCACACATCGTTCCCCTGTATCACCATAAATTCTCTTTTCGTTTTCATGAAGCAATACAACATTCTCCTTCTCGGCATATGTAATCATGCACTGGAGCCTACGAAATGCTTCATTCTTCGCCTCCTCTGTCCACACTTCATCTTCACCGGGATAAAAACTAAAAATACGGATGTATTTTGTACCAAGAATCTTTGTTGCCTTTACCATTCTTTGGAACATTTCAAAATGCTCCTCAAAATCATCCGTCACCCTAATTTTTCCAATCGGAGACCCGATAGAAGAAACGCGGATGCCATATTGATCCATCATTTCTTTTAAATCATACAATTCCTCTTCCGTCAGTTTTGAAATATTTTTCCCATTAATTCCACGCGGTTCAAAGAAAGAAATGCCCATTCTGTTTAAAGCCTCAAATTGTACCTTGATATCTTGTGAAATTTCATCAGAAAATCCACTTATGTATTGATAATTCATATATCGCACCTCTCTATTCTTTCTTATTTATTTTGCACAAAAAATCCTTTATTTTAGGCACTTTGTGCAATTGGTTTAAAAGTTACAACAATAACTCTGCACTAAATA
>CAJGCP010000024.1 GCA_904501885.1 uncultured Acetatifactor sp.
AGGATGCAGATACCAAAGAGACCGGCTTAGATCGCCTTTTGAATAAGCTTACAGGTGGAAGGGCTGAGAAAGTATTTTCCTTCCTGACCACACTTTTAGCGATTGCCATTGCGATAGGTATTTTTATCGCGTTGCCCTTTTATATTGCTTCACGTTTTGAACAGTACATTAGAAGTGATGTTCTTCGTGCAATCTTAGAAGGGGCACTTCGTATTGCGATTTTTATTGTGTATATACTGGCTATTTCCCTTATGAAGGATATTAGACGTTTGTACCAATATCACGGAGCAGAGCATAAATGTATTAACTGTCTGGAAAGAGGAAAGCCTCTCACACCCAGAAACGTTCTGCGCAGTTCCAGATTACATAAACGTTGCGGAACCAGCTTTATGTTTTATGTAATGTTTATCAGTATCGTATTGTTTTTCTTTATCCAGGTGGAAAATCCTTTTGCCAGAATCGGGTTACGTATTTTGCTCATTCCCGTGGTTGCATCAATTGCTTATGAATTGATTCGTCTGGCAGGTAAATATGACAATGTTTATGTTTGGATTTTATCTGCACCGGGTATGTTCATTCAGCGTCTTACCACGAAAGAGCCTACCAGAGATATGGTGGATGTTGCCATTGCATCTGTAGAAGCTGTTTTTGACTGGAAGCAGTTTTTAAAGGATGAGTTTGGCTGGGAAGAACCCGAAGATGATGAAAAGCAGTATGATGATGACATCGATACACCTGTGGTAAAAGTGAGAAATCATGATTCTGTAAGTGAAGAGCTTGCGGCTGTAGAGGAAATGATTGCAGAAGCAGAAGGCTACGTGGAAGAAGCGAATGTGGAGACAGATTCCCATACAGATGTGGATGATGAGTTTGTGCAGATGGAGTTAGAAATCACTGCAGATGCAGACCTTTCAGTGGAGACAGTTAGTGAGGAAGAAATCGTAGCACCTCCTAAGCGTAAGAGAGGAAGACCCAGAAAGGTGAAAAGTGAAGAACCTGTAGGGGCTTATACAGAGGAAAATCTCTTTATCAATGAGGATTAAGGCGTGACTTATAAAGAATGCTATCAGTATGGCAGAGAAATCTTGCAAAAGGCAGAAGTGCCTGAGGCAGATTTAGATGCCAGACTGCTTTTAGAATATGTGTGTAATACAAGTCGCAATGATTTGCTGGTACATGGGGATAAAGAAGTAGAATCTGCCCTATGGGAGCAATACAAGATGCTGATTGCAAAACGGGAGTCAAGGATTCCGTTGCAACATATCACAGGCGTGCAGGAGTTTTGCGGTCTTACCTTTGCAGTGAATGAACATGTGTTGATACCCAGACAGGATACGGAGATACTTGTAGAACAAGCGTTAAAGCGTATGGCCCCCGGTATGAAGGTGCTTGATATGTGCACCGGTTCCGGATGTATTTTGATTAGTTTACTTTCCTTGTGTCAGGGAGTATCCGGCGTGGGCGCAGATATTTCTGATAAAGCACTTAAGGTGGCAAGAGAAAATGGCGTGTCTATTCTCAGTATACAGGATGGCACAGATAAGGATGCCAAGCTTACCTGGGTACAAAGTGACTTATTCGAAAATATTGAGGGTAGCTTTGATGTGATTGTTTCTAATCCGCCGTACATTAAAACGGCAGTGATAGAAGAACTGATGCCCGAGGTGAAAGTGTTTGAACCCATGGGGGCATTAGACGGTATGGAAGACGGATTGTTCTTTTACCGTAAAATTGTGGAGAAGAGCATTTCCTATCTGAACAAGAATGGTTGGCTTTTATTTGAAATCGGACATGACCAGGGTGAGGAAGTCAGTACACTTATGGCAGATGCCGGTTATGAAGATATAAAGGTGGTAAAAGACTATGCGGGATTTGACCGCGTGGTGCTAGGAAGATTGGGTTAGACTAGAAAAGAATTGAGGTAAAAAGATGTTTGATAAGCTTGATGATTTATTGAGACGTTTTGAAGAAGTTTTAAATGAACTTCAGGAGCCTGATGTAGTAAACAATCAGACCCGTTTTAGAAGTCTGATGAAAGAACAGAGCGATTTAACTCCTATCGTAGAAGCATATAAAGAATACAAGAAATGTAAGCAGGACATTGAGGATTCTCTTCTTATGCTGGAAGAAGAAAATGACGAAGATATGCGTGAAATGTTGAAGGAAGAACTTTCCGCAAACAAGAAGCGCGTAGAGGAATTAGAGCAGGAACTTAAGATTTTACTTCTTCCTAAGGACCCTAACGATGACAAGAACGTTATCATAGAAATTCGTGCCGGCGCAGGCGGTGATGAAGCAGCATTGTTTGCAGCAGAAGTATTCCGTATGTACGTGCATTATGCAGAAGGCAACCGTTGGAGAGTGGAAACCATGAACGTGGATGAAATCGGTATCGGCGGTATGAAGGAAGTTCAGTTTATGATTTCCGGCCAGGGTGCATATTCCAAGATGAAGTATGAAAGCGGTGTTCACCGTGTACAGCGTGTACCTGAGACAGAATCCGGCGGACGTATTCATACATCCACTATTTCTGTAGCAGTTATGCCTGAAGTTGACGAGGACATCGATATCGTAATCGAGGATAAGGATATCCGTATCGACGTAATGCGTGCTTCCGGTAACGGTGGACAGTGTGTCAATACCACTGACTCTGCAGTACGTCTTACTCACTACCCTACAGGTATCGTGGTATATAGCCAGACAGAGAAATCTCAGTTGCAGAATAAAGCGAAAGCATTTGCCCTTTTGAAGGCAAAACTTTATGATATGGAACAGCAGCAAAGGCATGACGCAGAATCTGAGATGCGTCGTAGCCAGATTGGTACCGGAGATCGTTCCGAGAAAATTCGTACCTATAATTTCCCTCAGGGACGTGTGACCGATCATCGTATCAACCTGACTTTGTATAAGTTAGACAAGATTATGAATGGCGACATTGTTGAGATTGTAGATGCCTGCATTGCAGCAGATCAGGCGGCGAAATTGGCAAAAATGAATGAAAATTGATATGAAAACAGTGGATTTTAATAAAAATGGCATTGCCGGTGTGCAGTTATATGCATGCCCGGGAATGCCCTTTTGCAAAAATGAAATTTTCAGATACGCCGGGTGTGGCAACATGAATGAGTGCGCTATAATGCGTGATGTTACCGAGAGCGAGAAGTCTATGGAGGCGGATGGAACCCTAGGAACATTATTGGAGGAGTGCATTCGGGAGGCTGAGGAACAACTGAATTACAGACTGTGTTACAGCATTTTGCCGGTGCGAGTAAGTGGCGCCAATTGTGATTTTGACGCATTTCGATTACGGTCTCAAAATTTAGCAAAGTATCTTAATGGATGCGAAAGTGTGATTCTATTTGCGGCCACCGTGGGCGTTGGATTAGACCGGTTGATTGCCAAATACAGTAGAATCTCTCCCTCTAAGGCCTTGATGTTTCAAGCCATTGGAGCGGAACGGATAGAAGCGTTATGTGATACTTTTTGTGAAGACATGAGAGAAAAATGTGCTTCGGTGAAAAAGGCTCGCTTCAGCCCCGGATATGGGGATTTGCCTTTGACTGTACAAAAGGATATTTTCGTAGTTCTTGACTGTGCTAGAAAAATAGGACTTACACTGAATGATAGTTTACTGATGTCCCCCACAAAATCTGTCACTGCCATTGTGGGAATCGGCGGAAATGAGAGAGAAACAATACATAAATGCAGTACCTGCAGTTTACAGGACTGTGCGTTTCGAGGTGTCAAATGAAATTTAGAGAGTTTATGGACTGCAATATAGTGTATTTGGATGGTGGCATGGGCACCCTGCTTCAGGCGCAAGGACTTAAGCCCGGAGAGCATCCGGAGCGGTGGAATCTGACTCATCCGGAAGTTATTCGGCAGATACATAAAGCCTATTATGATGCCGGTAGCAATGTGGTATCTACCAACACCTTTGGCGCCAATAGCTTGAAGTTTTCCGAAGAGGAATTGGAGGAAATCGTAAAGGCTGCAGTGGGTAATGCAAAGGCTGCAAAAGAGGCATCCCGCAACGAGGCACAAAGGTTTGTTGCATTGGATATTGGTCCCACAGGGAAACTTTTGAAACCCTTGGGCGATTTGGATTTTGAAGATGCTGTCAGCATATTTGCAAAGACCATTCAACTTGGCGTGAAATACGGCGTTGATTTAATTTTTATCGAGACCATGAACGATAGTTATGAGACCAAGGCGGCCCTGCTGGCGGCAAAGGAAAATTGTGATTTGCCTGTTTTGGTTTCTAACGCCTATGGAGAGGATGGCAAACTGATGACCGGTGCCACTCCTGCAGCCATGGTGGCTATGCTGGAGGGGATGGGAGCAGATGCTATTGGTGCAAACTGTTCTCTGGGGCCCGAAAAGTTGCAAGGTGTGGTGGAGGAACTGCTGGAAAAAGCATCTGTTCCTGTACTGCTCAAACCCAATGCCGGATTACCCAAGTCCGTAAATGGAAAAACTGTATTTGATGTGAACGAGGAAGCATTTGCCAAACAGGTTGCATTTTTGGTAGAAAAAGGTGTGCGGATTGTGGGCGGATGCTGTGGCACAACGCCTGCTTACATTAAAGCTACTTACGACAAAACTTGTGATATGTCAGTATCCCCCGTGGTAGAGAAGAACCTCACTGTGGTATCTTCTTATACACATGCATTGGAATTTGGACAAACACCGGTGTTGATTGGAGAGCGCATCAATCCCACAGGCAAAAAGCGTTTCAAACAGGCACTGATGGAAAATGACATGGACTACATTCTGGCGGAAGGCGTGAATCAGCAGGAGAAGGGTGTACATATTTTGGATGTCAATGTGGGTCTCCCGGAGATTGATGAAACTTCGATGCTGAAGAATGCGGTTTGCGAGCTACAAACCGTGACGAACCTGCCTTTGCAGATTGACACATCCAATGTGGAAGCTATGGAGGTTGCAATGCGCCGTTATAACGGCAAGGCCATGGTCAACTCTGTGAATGGTAAGAAAGAGAGTATGGAAGCAGTATTTCCGCTGGTGAAAAAATATGGCGGTTTGGTAGTGGCACTGACCTTGGATGAGAACGGTATTCCTTCCACGGTGGAAGAACGGGTGGAAATTGCCAAGAAAATCATTGCAACAGCGGCCACCTATGGGATTGCGAAGAAAGACATTATTTTTGATACGTTGGCTTTGACGGTAAGCGCAGACAATAGCGCGGCGCTTGCTACATTAGGTGCTTTGCAACGGATAAAGAATGAATTGGGCTGCCATACATCCCTGGGTGTTTCCAATGTGTCCTTTGGCCTGCCTGTTCGTGATGCCATTAACAGTACCTTTTTTGCCCTCGCATTAGAAAACGGATTATCCGCTGCCATTATGAACCCCTACTCTGTGGATATGATGAAGACCTATTATGCTTATAAGGCACTCAAAGGATTGGATGAAAACTGCGCAGAGTATATTGACAAAGCAGGAGAGTTTCAGGCTGTCCAGACGCAAACCGCCTGCACAGCGAACGCAATAGTGTCCGGTCTGGCAGGGGAGGCTTCTGCAGAAAGACAAACCTCTTTAGAGGACCAGGCATCGCAGTTGCAGTATGCCGTCACCAAAGGCCGTAAAGAAAAGGCCGGAGAATTAACGAAAGCATTGTTGTCTCAGATGGCACCGTTGGAGATTGTAAATGGCGAGATTATCCCTGCGCTAAATGTTATGGGCAAGGGATTTGAAGAAAAGACGGTTTATCTGCCTCAGTTGTTGCAAAGTGCGGAGGCAGCAAAAAGTGCTTTTGAAGTAATCAAAAGCCACATGTCCGGCACAGAAAAAACTGCCGGCAAGGGTGTTTTTGTGATTGCAACTGTTCATGGTGACATCCATGACATCGGCAAAAACATCGTGAAACTCTTGTTGGAAAACTATGGATTTGATGTGGTGGATTTGGGCAAGGATGTAACTCCTGAAACCATTGCAGATAAAGTGGTGGAGCTTCAAGCACCTTTGGTAGGCCTGAGCGCACTCATGACCACCACCGTACCGGCCATGGAAGAAACCATTGCGCAGTTACGGGAGAAAGCCCCTTGGTGTAAAATTGTCGTGGGTGGCGCAGTGCTGACACAGGAATACGCTGACAGAATCGGCGCAGATAAGTATGCGAAGGATGCCATGGAGGGTGTGCGCTTTGCGGAGGATATTGTCGCAGCCCAGTAAAAAAAGAAAAAGTATTGAAAAGTTCCGAATCTCTGTTATAATATAATTAAATAGAGGCAATCGCCACAGAGTGGTTGACCAGTTAATAGGAACAAAAGCCTTCCCAACTCGTCAAAGTACAGGGAAGGTTTTTGTTATTTTACTGACTAATCACGGATATGAATGTCAGCAGTGCCAAAAGAAACATGCCAAAGGACATTAAGTCCTTAAAGTCAAAATGATTCTTCATAGGCATCACCTCCATTCTATGTAGAATAGAGGCCAACCACCCTGTAACACGATTGCCGGTAGCAAAATGCTACTATAATTAGTATAGCACAAAAGAATATCGAACACAAGTTCGAAAATAAAAAATGGATAAAACCACTTTACAATTTTTTAAAAAAGTAATACTATAATCATAAGTCCTAAGCAATAAACAAAGCGTTGACGAGAAGAGTAGGATGTGGAAGACAACAGAGAGAACCGCCTCATGAAAATGAGTTCTGGAAGCAGTTTTATCGGAAGCATTTGAAGACCATCTCTGAGTGGCCCTAATAAGGCACGGAGGCTCCCGTTACGAGCAAATGAAGTGGCAGGTGAATATATCTGCAACAAGGGTGGAACCGCGTAATTTACGTCCCTTGCAATAGTGATATTGCAAGGGACCTTCTTATATTTAGAAAGGAGAAACATTATGAAAATCACATTAAAAGACGGCTCCGTAAAGGAGTACGCAGAAAGTAAAAGTGTATATGACATTGCGTTAGACATCAGCGAAGGTCTGGCAAGAGTGGCATGTTGTGCACTGGTAGATGGTAAGGTGGCAGACTTGAGAACGGTCATCGAAAACGACTGTGAGTTGAGCATTTGCACAGCTAACGATAAGGAAGGTTTGGCAACACTTCGTCATACGACCTCCCATGTGTTGGCAGAAGCGGTGAAGAATCTTTTCCCCGATGCAAAGCTTGCTATCGGTCCCAGCATTGACACGGGATATTACTATGACTTTGAGCATGCACCTTTTTCCAGAGAGGATTTGGATGCCATCGAAGCAGAGATGAAGAAAATCATCAAAAAGGGTGACAGACTGGAGAAGTTTACTCTTCCCAGAGAAGAAGCTATCAAGTTCATGGAAGAAAGACAGGAGCCTTATAAGGTAGAATTGATTCGTGATTTGCCCGAAGATGCTGTGATTTCTTTCTATCGTCAGGGCGAGTTCGTTGATCTGTGTGCCGGTCCTCACATGATGAATACAAAGAACATCAAAGCATTCAAATTGATTTCTTCCTCCGGTGCGTACTGGAGAGGAAAATCCGAAAATACCATGCTTCAGAGAATTTATGGAACTGCATTCAATAAGAAGGAAGAACTGGAAGAGTATTTGGTTTACTTGGAGAATGTGAAGAGTCGTGACCATAACAAGCTGGGTCGCGAGATGGAACTGTTCACCACCGTGGACGTGATTGGACAGGGCCTGCCCTTGTTAATGCCTAAGGGTGCAAAGATGATTCAGACCATGCAGCGCTGGATTGAGGATGAAGAGGAGAAGCGTGGTTATCTGCGTACCAAGACACCTTTGATGGCAAAGAGCGATTTGTATAAGATTTCCGGACATTGGGATCATTACAAAGAGGGTATGTTTGTCATGGGCGAGGAAGAAACCGATAAGGAAGTATTTGCATTGCGTCCTATGACCTGCCCGTTCCAGTATTATGTATACAAGGCAAGCCAGAAATCCTACCGCGATTTGCCCATCCGTTATGGTGAAACCTCTACTTTGTTTAGAAATGAAGATTCCGGTGAAATGCACGGATTGACCCGTGTGCGCCAGTTTACCATTTCCGAAGGCCACTTGATTGTGAGACCTGATCAGATGGTAGAAGAGTTCAAGGGCTGTCTGGCATTGGCAAAATATTGTTTGGATACTTTGGGCGTGGGTGATGATGTGACTTACAGATTGTCCAAATGGGATCCCGAGAACCCTGATAAATACATCGGTGGAGCAGAAGTTTGGGAAGAGACGGAAGGTCATATCCGTAGTGTCTTGAATGAGCTTGGCATTCCCTTCGTAGAAGGTGTTGGTGAGGCTGCATTCTATGGCCCCAAGGTAGACATCCAGGCGAAGAACGTTTACGGCAAAGAAGATACCATGATTACCATTCAGTGGGATGCTCTTTTGGCAGAGCAGTTCGATATGTACTATATTGATCAGAATGGTGAGAAGGTACGTCCTTATATCATTCACAGAACTTCTATGGGTTGTTATGAAAGAACGCTGGCGTGGCTGATTGAAAAATATGAAGGCAAATTCCCCACCTGGCTGTGTCCTGAGCAGGTTCGTATTCTTCCCATTTCCGAGAAGTTTAACGACTACGCTCAGAAAGTATTGGCAGGACTTCAGGAGAATGGTATTTTGGCAACCATTGACGGACGTTCCGAGAAGATCGGATTTAAGATTCGTGAGGCCAGACTGAATAAGATCCCTTATATGTTGGTGGTTGGCCAGCAGGAAGAAGAGGAGAATCTGGTTTCTGTCAGAAGTCGTTTTGCAGGCGATGAGGGACAGAAGACATTGGATGTCTTCGTTGACCAGATTTGCAAGGAAATCCGCACCAAGGAAATCCGCAAGGTGGAAGTGGAAGCCAACTAATAAAATTTAAAAATGTATGAAAAAATAAAATGATAGCCATACTAAAAGGGACAAAGTTAAAATGCTTTGTCCCAATTTACTGCTTTTGCACAGTATCGGTAAATTGGGGAATACAACCGTGCAGAAGGAGGATTCTATGGCAGATTTAAAATGTGCAGTGGAAAACTGTACCTATAACAAAGAACATTTGTGCAGCAAGGGCGATATCATGGTGGGTGGCAAGCACGCTTGTGATTGCAAGGAAACCTGTTGTGAGAGTTTTAGACAGGGAGGCGCTGTATCCAATGCGTTCCAGAGTTCTGTAGCACACCCTCATAAAACCATCAGTATTGACTGCGAGGCTGTAAAATGCATCTACAACTCCAATTATAAATGCGTGGCAGACCATGTGGATATCACCGGTTGTGGCGCAGGAGATTGCAGGGAGACATCTTGCGCAACCTTTAAAGAAAAGTAATACGTAACAGATAAGGGCTAAAGGTTTCACAAATTGAAAAATAATCGTTGACATGGGAAGAAGAGTATGGTATTCTACTTAAGCGTGTGATGTGCACACGCGGACAACAAAGCAGAGTATCCACTCTCACCTTGCGATAATTGAGTCGTAAGCGTCAATGAAACAAAGCCATATCCGAGTGTATTAGAATGGATGGCGCATAGGTCTGCAAGCGGACGCTATGGGATTGTGAATTGTTAAGTGGATAGTTATGCTATCCACTTTTTTTCGTATGGAGGGTACGGTCATTAGCGATTACATGATTAATGAACAAATCAGAGACAAGGAAGTACGTCTCATTGGCGAGGAAGGCCAGCAGTTAGGAATTATGTCTGCAAAAGAAGCTCAGAAATTAGCAGAAGATGCAGGACTTGATTTGGTAAAGATTGCCCCTACTGCAAATCCGCCCGTTTGCAAGATTATTGACTATGGTAAGTTCAGGTATGAACAGGCCAGAAAAGAAAAAGAAGCGAAGAAGAAACAGAAGGTTGTGGAAATCAAAGAGATTCGTTTGTCTCCCAACATTGATACCAACGACCTGAATACAAAAGTTGGCGCAGCAAGAAAGTTTATTTCCAAAGGCGACAAGGTGAAGGTAACACTTCGTTTCCGTGGTCGTGAAATGGCACATATGAATACCAGCAAGCATATCTTAGATGATTTTGCTGAAAGTCTGTCCGATGTGGCTACCGTGGAGAAGGCTCCCAAGGTAGAGGGCAGAAGTATGACAATGTTTTTAACTGAGAAGCGATAGTTCGCACTTTGGTTAAAATAGATTAATTAATTTTAGGAGGATAAAGTTATGCCCAAAATGAAGACAAGCAGAGCAGCTGCAAAGCGCTTTAAGTTAACCGGAACAGGTAAGTTGAAAAGAAGTAAGGCTTATAAGCGCCATATCTTGACCAAGAAGACTACGAAGACCAAACGTAATCTTAGAAAGCCTGCTATGACAGACGCTACAAACGTAAAGAATATGAAGAAGATTCTGCCCTATTTATAAGAACAGGCAAGGAGGAAATTGAGACATGGCAAGAATTAAAGGTGGCTTGAATGCCAAGAAAAAACACAATAGAGTATTGAAACTTGCAAAGGGATATAGAGGCGCAAGAAGCAACCAGTACAGAATTGCTAAGCAGTCTGTTATGAGAGCTTTGGCTACTTCCTATGCAGGTAGAAAAGAAAGAAAGCGTCAGTTCCGTCAGTTGTGGATTGCTCGTATCAACGCAGCAGCAAGATTGAACGGCCTTTCCTACAGCAGATTTATGTATGGCTTGAAGTTGGCAGGTGTTGAAATGAACAGAAAGATGCTTGCTGAGATGGCAGTAAATGATGCAGAGGGCTTCAAGACTCTGGCAGAAGTAGCAAAGAGCAAACTTGCATAATGATACTATGAAGACAAAACCTCGGCGAATATTAGCCGAGGTTTTATGTTCGCAGATATGGTTCATCGGTAGAACGCTAGCTTCCCAAGCTGGAAAGGCGGGTTCGACTCCCGTTATCTGCTTCACACACGATTGGAGGCATTATGGCAGTATTATCACAGTTGGAACCGAAATCGGTATTTCGCTTTTTTGAAGAAATTTCACAAATTCCCCATGGGTCAGGCAATGTAGAACAGATCAGTGACTATCTGGTGCAATTTGCGAAGGAAAGAAATTTGTTTTACATTCAGGATGCAATTAAGAATGTGATTATCGTCAAAGAAGCAACAGAAGGATACGAGAAGGAGCCGGCGGTCATTATCCAGGGACATATGGACATGGTGGCAGTGAAAAAGCCGGATTGTCCTATTGATATGAAGAGCCAGGGATTGCAAATGGCAGTAAACGGTGATTTCATATATGCAGAAGGTACCAGTCTGGGTGGTGACGATGGCATTGCAGTGGCATATGCATTGGCCATTTTAGATGCAGATGACATCAAGCATCCCCGCCTGGAGGTGGTGATTACCGTGGACGAAGAGACCGGTATGGACGGTGCGAGAGCCATTGATTTATCCATGCTTCAGGGGAAGCGACTGTTAAATCTTGATTCCGAAGAGGAAGGCATCCTTTTGACCAGCTGTGCAGGTGGTGCCAGAGTGAAATGCGAGATGCAGGCGTCTCAGTTACAGACGGAAGGAATGTTGTTAGAACTGGAATTGAGCGGCTTGCTTGGCGGGCATTCCGGTGCTGAAATTCATAAAGAGAGAGCAAATTCCAACTGCCTGATGGGCAGAGTTTTGTACGCGTTATTGCAGGAATTAGATCTGCGATTAATTTCTATGGAAGGTGGTCTGGCAGACAATGCCATTCCCAGACAGACCAAGGCGGTGATTAGTGTAAATGAAACAGTTGCGGAACACCTTGGAACAGCTGTTAAAAAGTTGGAAAAAGAGTTGCAGGGAGAGTATGCCGGAAAAGACGATGGGCTATATCTGACTTGCAAGAGAATCGGTATCCAAGAAACTGTCGGCATATCTGAAGACGACACGATGAAAATGGTAGCCATGCTGATTGCACTTCCCAATGGTGTGCAGACCATGAGCGCGGATATGCCCGGATTGGTGGAGACCTCTTTGAATTTGGGAATATTGAAATTTGAGAATGGGCGCCTGCTGGCAGAATTTGCAGTGCGCAGCAGCGTGGAGAGCGCAAAACATGCGTTGATAGATAAAATGAGAGCCATTACCTACCTGGCCGGCGGAAGTATGGAAGTATCCGGTGATTATCCCGGATGGAAATACCGTAAGGAATCTCCCCTTCGCGAGAAAATGATTGCCGTATATGAAGAAATGTATGGGGAAACACCAAAAATTGAGGCTATTCATGCGGGCTTGGAGTGTGGTATATTAGGAAGCAAGATAGAAGATTTGGATTGTGTTTCTTTTGGACCCGATATGAAAGACATTCACACAACCGAGGAAGTGTTGAGTGTTTCATCTACCCAAAGAGTTTGGCAGTATCTTTTGAAGGTGCTGGCAACCAAGGATTGATTGGTCATTTGATCTAAGTGACTATGCAGAAAGGACGAAGCAGAAGAGATTATGGAAATAAGCAAGGCAAAGATGAAACAAATTAGAAATCTGATGTTATTGGCTGCGGTACTGATACTGCTTGTGGCTAATAGCAAGGCGACCATAGCCGGATTACAATTGTTGACAAAGGTTCTGACCCCTGTCATTGCCGGTGGTATCGTGGCGTTTATCTTAAATTTGCCCATGCGTGCCTATGAAAGACTTCTGTTTGGGAAAGCGAAAAGAAAATTTGTGTTGGCTATCAAACGTCCGGTATGCTATATTCTGGCATTTATTACGGTGGGGTTAATTGTTGCCGGCGTGTTGTTGACAGTTATTCCTCAAATTACGGAAACGGTAGGGATACTAGGTAAAAAGATTCCCATTTTTATGGAGGACGCCATTGCCTTTTTGGAAAAAATGGCAAAGGATTATCCCCAATTGAACGATTTGATTGCTAGCCTAGAGAATAATCCCGTCAATTGGGATACCATGTTAGACAAGGTCGGCAGTTTTCTGAAGGATGGAGTGGGCAATGTGCTGAATTCTACTTTCAGTGTGGCCAGCGGACTTGTGTCCGGTGTGGCAAATGGTATTATCGCCTTGATTTTTTCCATCTATATATTGTTCCAAAAGGAAAAATTGGCAAACCAGGGTACACGTATTGTGACAGCCTATTTGCCTGAGAAGACGGCAAATAACATGCTTCGGGTGCTTGGTATCCTGCAACGCAACTTCAGCAATTTTATCACAGGCCAGTGTATTGAAGCATTGGTAATCGGTACCTTGATTTTTGTTTCCATGAGTATTTTCAGAATGCCCTATGCACCGATGATTGCAGTGCTGACTGCGTTCACTTCTCTGATTCCCATTGTGGGAGCATTCGTGGGATGTGTGGTTGGCGCCTTCCTGATTTTGATTGAGAATCCTGTGACAGCTTTTTGGTTTGTGATTATGTTCCTGATTCTCCAGCAGATTGAAGGTAACCTGATTTATCCTAAGGTAGTGGGCAATTCTGTAGGTCTTCCTTCTCTGTGGGTCTTGTTTGCTGTTACCGTGGGTGGTAGCTTGTTTGGTATTATGGGCATCCTGTGCTTTATCCCTATTTTATCTACGGTGTACTTCTTGTTAAGAGAAAATGTGGATGCGCGGAATGCCGCAAAACAGGCAGAAAATAAGGTGTGTGAGGTCTCTGAGGAGCAGGAAAAAGAGGAGTAAATATTTATTTCAAAAAAAATAAAAAAAGTACTTGCTTTTTTCTGAACCTCATAATATAATGAGATAGTTCTCGGGGTGTGGCTCAGCTTGGTTAGAGCGCCGTCTTAGGGAGGCGGAGGTCGCGAGTTCGAATCCCGCCACTCCGATAGAAGAAGCATCGACGCTTGTCGGTGCTTTTTTCATTCATAAAAACATTGGGTAAAATGATTCTTATGCTGGATATAAAGGGAGGTATCATGTCAAGGAATTTCCCACAACAAACACAGAAAAAACAAATAGAGAAAAAGCAGGCAGAGAAAAAACGGCACATACAAAAAGCAGTTGATAAGAAAGAAAAGGTTTGTCCTGTATCAAGCAAATGCGGTGGCTGTAAATGGATCGACAAAGGCTATGAAGAACAGCTGAAGGCGAAGCAAACCAGATTTCGTAAACTGATGGAGCCCTTTGCACAGGCAGAGCCCATTATAGGAATGGAGCAACCATTTCACTATCGCAATAAAGTACACGCGGTATTTGGCATGGATGCAAAGCATCATGTGATCTCCGGCACCTATGAGGAGAAGACCCACAGGATCGTGCCCATCACTTCCTGTATGATTGAGAATCAAAAGGCAGACCAAATTATAGGGACGGTTAGAGAGTTGCTTCCGTCTTTTAAGATACGCCCCTACAATGAAGATACGGGATATGGGCTCCTGCGTCACGTGATGGTCCGTGTGGGACATTCGACCGGGCAGATTATGGTTGTTTTGGTACTGGCTTCCCCAATTTTGCCTTCCAAAAATAATTTTGCCAAGGCGCTTCTAAAGGTCCATCCTGAAATTACCACCATTGTAGTGAATGTAAATGACAGAAAAACAAGCATGGTTTTGGGGGACAAAGAGCAGGTCATCTATGGCAAAGGATATATAGAGGACGTGCTATGTGGCAAAACCTTCCGCATATCTCCAAAATCTTTCTATCAGGTAAATCCTCTGCAGACGGAAAAACTGTATGGCAAAGCCATGGAGTATGCAGGACTGACAGGCACGGAAACGGTGCTTGATGCATATTGTGGTACCGGCACCATCGGTATGATTGCGGCAGATAAGGCAAACCATGTGATTGGCGTGGAATTAAACAAAGACGCCGTTCGTGATGCGGTGCAGAATGCGAAAAGAAACGATATTTCCAACATCCGTTTTTATCAGAATGATGCCGGCAAGTTCTTGGTGGAGATGGCAGGACAGGGTGCCCAACTGGATGTGCTTATGATGGATCCGCCCAGAAGCGGCAGTGATGAAGCCTTTTTAAGTTCCGTGGTAAAGATAAGACCGAAGAAGGTTGTGTACATTTCCTGTGAGCCGGACACACTGGTGAGGGATTTGAAATATCTTACGAAAAATGGGTTCAAAGTAGACAGATGTGTGGCGGTGGATATGTTCCCTTTTACAGAGTCGTTGGAGGCAGTCGTAGTGCTGTCTTAATGATTTAAATCCTGTTATTTTCAGGGGCTGTTATGTATTGACATGTGTCTAAAATGAGTATAAAATCGGTAGGTGTAAATATAATGCTAATAAAGCAAGGAGATGAGTATTATGAAATTAGTTCCTTTGGGAGACAGAGTTGTATTGAAGCAGTTGGTGGAGGAGGAAGCTACCAAATCCGGTATTGTTCTTCCCGGACAGAATAAAGAGAAGCCCCAGCAGGCAGAAGTGATTGCAGTAGGTCCCGGCGGTATGGTGGACGGCAAAGAAGTGGCGATGCAAGTGAAGGTTGGCGATAACGTAATCTATTCCAAGTATTCCGGAACCGAAGTAAAGTTGGACGGCGAAGAATACATTATCGTGAAGCAGGCTGATATTCTGGCTGTGATTCAATAATCAGAAATAAATATATTTGGAGGCATAGAAATGGCAAAGGAAATTAAGTATGGAGCAGAGGCTCGTGCAGCCTTGGAAGCAGGAGTAAATCAGCTTGCAAATACAGTGAGAGTAACCCTTGGACCTAAGGGTAGAAATGTGGTGCTGGATAAGTCTTTCGGAGCACCCCTAATCACCAATGACGGTGTGACCATAGCAAAAGAAATCGAATTGGAAGATGCGTTTGAAAATATGGGCGCACAGCTTGTAAAAGAAGTGGCAACCAAGACCAATGATGTGGCAGGTGACGGTACCACTACCGCTACTGTTTTGGCACAGGCAATGATCAATGCAGGTATGAAGAACCTGGCAGCAGGCGCAAACCCCATTATCTTAAGAAAGGGTATGAAGAAGGCGGCTGACTGCGCAGTAGACGCCATCTCCCGTATGAGCCAGAAAGTAAACGGAAAAGAACATATCGCAAGAGTAGCAGCAATCTCTGCCGGAGACGAAGTGGTTGGTGAGTTGGTTGCTAACGCGATGGAAAAGGTAAGCGGAGACGGTGTTATCACCATCGAAGAATCCAAAACCATGCAGACTGAACTGGATCTGGTAGAAGGTATGCAGTTCGACAGAGGATATATTTCCGCATATATGGCTACCGATATGGACAAAATGGAGGCTGTGTTAGACAATCCTTACATTTTGATTACAGATAAGAAGATTTCCAATATTCAGGAAATCCTTCCCATCTTGGAGCAGATTGTACAGAGTGGTTCCAAACTTTTGATTATCGCAGAGGATGTTGAAGGCGAAGCTCTGACCACTCTGATTGTCAACAAATTGCGTGGTACTTTCAGCGTAGTTGCTGTGAAGGCTCCCGGCTTTGGTGAGAGAAGAAAAGATATGCTTCAGGATATCGCAATTCTTACCGGCGGTATGGTGATTAGTTCCGAACTTGGCTATGAGCTTAAGGATGCGGATCTCTCCATGCTTGGTCGTGCAAAATCTGTGAAAGTACAGAAGGAAGCTACCGTTATCGTAGACGGCGAAGGCAACAAGGAAGAAATTGCATCCAGAGTGGCAGTGATCAAGAAGATGATCGAAGAAACCACTTCTGACTTTGATAGAGAGAAATTACAGGAAAGACTTGCTAAATTGGCAGGCGGTGTAGCTGTCATCCGTGTAGGTGCTGCTACCGAGACAGAAATGAAGGAAGCAAAGCTTCGTATGGAAGATGCTTTGGCAGCAACCAGAGCGGCAGTGGAAGAAGGTATCATCTGTGGTGGTGGTTCCGCATACATCCATGCATCCAAGGAAGTGTCTGCATTGGTAGAAAGCCTGGATGGCGATGAGAAGACCGGTGCGCAGATCGTACTTAAGGCATTGGAAGCACCTTTGTATCACATTGCAGCAAATGCAGGTTTGGAAGGCAGTGTTATCATCAATAAGGTTCGCGAATCTGAAGTGGGTATTGGTTTCAATGCCTTGACTGAAGAGTATGTGGATATGGTGAAGGCCGGCATCCTGGATCCTGCAAAGGTAACCAGAAGTGCTTTGCAGAATGCAACCAGTGTTGCAAGCACCATGCTGACAACCGAAAGTGTTGTTGCTAACATCAAAGAAGAAACTCCTGCAATGCCCGCAGGTGGTATGGGCGGTATGATGTAAGTTGTCCCCGGAAGAAACTTGGGAAAATGCAAATTTCCGTTGACATTTCCTAAATTTGGGTCTATACTAAATATGTTAATACAGTAAATTAAGTTTAAGAGTGGCCTCGCGGTCACTCTTAACTTTATGTTGAGGGTATTTCACAACACAAAATAAGGAGGAAAAGATGTCCCGCAGAGAAGATTACGAAGCAAAAACCGAAGAACTTCTGCAACCCATTGCAGAAGCAAATGGTGTGATAATTTACGATGTGGAATATGTGAAGGAGGGAAGCGATTATTATCTTCGCACCTTCATCGACAAACCCGGAGGAGTGTTTATCCAAGATTGCGAAAATGTCAGCAGAGCGCTGTCCGATGCATTGGATGAACATGACTTTATCCCGGATGCTTATATCCTGGAGGTAAGCAGTCCCGGACTTGGCAGAACGCTGAAAAAAGATAAGCATCTTCAATACAGCATGGGAGAAGATGTGGAAATCAAACTGTTTAAGCCTATCGATGGCTCCAAGGAGCATGCAGGGGCGTTGGCAGGTTTTGATGCAGAGACAATCACCATCAAGGTGGGAGAAGAAACAAAGGTATTTAACAGAAAAGAAATAGCGCTCATTCGCCTGGCCCTTGATTTTTAGGCAGGCATGATAAATAAACGAACATACAAAAGGCTTTTGGCCGGAATGGAGGATAGAATGAACAAGGAATTGATGGAAGCACTTGATATTTTGGAGAAGGAGAAAGAGATCAGCAAAGAGACCCTCTTTGAAGCGATTGAAAACTCATTGTTGACTGCATGCAAGAACCACTTTGGCAAGGCAGACAATGTGCGCGTACAGATCGACAGAGAAACCGGCGACTTTTTGGTTTGGGCTGAGAGAGAAGTAGTTGCTGAGGCAGAGGATGTAGAGGATAGCTGTCTTCAGATTGCACTTGCAGATGCAAAGGCAATTTCTTCTAAGGCAAAAGTTGGCGATATCCTGAATGTAGAGATTAAGTCCAAGGAGTTTGGACGTATTGCCGCACAGAATGCAAAGAACGTGATTTTACAGAAGATTCGCGAAGAAGAGAGAAGCGTTATCTATAATCAATATTTTGAAAAAGAGAAAGACATTGCAACCGGTGTAGTACAGAGAATGGTTGGTAAGAATATCAGCATTAACCTAGGTAAGGCTGATGCAATGTTGGCAGAGAGTGAACAGGTAAAGGGTGAGGTGTTCAAGGCCAACGAGCGTATCAAGGTATACGTTTTGGAAGTAAAGAATACTCCGAAGGGACCTCGTATCAATGTGAGCCGTACCCATCCGGAGTTGGTAAAGAGACTGTTCGAATCTGAAGTGACTGAGATCAAGGATGGTACCGTTGAAATTATGAGCATTGCCCGTGAAGCCGGAAGCCGTACCAAGATTGCGGTATGGAGCAATAACCCGAATGTTGATGCAGTGGGTGCTTGCGTAGGTATGAACGGTGCCAGAGTCAATGCCATTGTAGATGAATTGCGCGGTGAGAAGATTGATATTGTGAACTGGGATGAGAACCCCGGTAACCTGATTCAGAATGCTTTGTCCCCCGCAAAGATTGTGGCAGTATTCGCAGATCCTGACGAGAAGACAGCTAAGGTAGTAGTACCTGATTATCAGTTGTCCCTTGCCATCGGTAAGGAAGGACAGAATGCAAGACTGGCTGCAAGATTGACCGGTTATAAGATTGATATCAAATCTGAGACCCAGGCTAAGGACGCACCCGGATTCCGTTATGAAGATTATATCGACGAGGGCGATTATGATGAGTATGAAGAATACGAAGAGTATGAGTCCAACGAAGAATACGAGGCATACGAAGAGTAATGGCAAAAAAAGTTCCTTTGAGACAGTGTATTGGCTGTGGAGAAATGAAAGATAAAAAGGAAATGATGAGAGTCCTGAAAACCGCCGAGGGCGAAATTTGTTTGGACGCAACAGGCAAGAAAAACGGCAGAGGTGCATATCTTTGCAAGAGTATGGATTGCCTACAGGCGGCAGCAAAGAATAAAGGGCTGGAGCGTTCCTTTAAAATGAGTATTCCCAAGGAAGTATATCCCTCTTTAGAAAAGGAGTTTGAACATCTTGAAATGCAGTAAAGTATTATCGCTGCTGGGAATTGCCATGAGAGGCAGAAATCTGGTCAGTGGTGAATTTCAGACATTGGAAGCAATCAAAAAAGGTACGGCGATGTTGGTCATCGTAGCCGAAGACGCCTCGGATAACACAAAAAAGCTATTTCACGACAAAAGTTCTTTTTATGAGGTGCCTGTTGTAGATTTTGGCACCAAGGAAGAACTGGGCCGATCGATTGGAAAAGATATAAGGTCGGCACTGGCAATTTGTGATCCGGGACTGGCAGACGCAGTCGTAAAACAACTGAACCAGAAATAAGATGCCGTAAGGCGGAAATGGAGGAAGCGAATGGCAAAAATAAAAGTACATGAATTGGCCAAAGAATTAGATAAACAGAGCAAAGATATTATTGCTTTTTTACAGGAAAAAGGGATTGAAGCAAAGGCTGCACAGAGTTCCATCGAGGATGACGCTGCACTTATGGTGCGCAAAGCATTCGGCAAGGTAGAAGAGCCCAAGGCGGCGCCTGCACCCAAGGCAGAGCCTCCCAAGGCAGAGGCTCCCAAGGAGGAAGCACCCAAAGCGGCTCCGGCAGCACCTGCAGAGGCCCCAAAGAAAAAGAAAACGATTATCATCGTGAACAATCAGCAGAATTCCAGAATGCCGGGACAGCATCCTGCGCAGGGAGGAAACAATAGACCCCAGGGAGGATATCAGCAAGGCAGACCCGGAGATAGACTAGTGGATAGAAGACCCGCAGGTCAGGCACCGGTGCGTCCTGCCATTAAGCCCCTAACCCCTCCTTCTCCCACACCTTCTGTGCAGATGGTGAGTTCGAAACCTCAGCCAAAGCCGGCTCCCGCACCTTCCGTGGAAGCACCTAAGGCAGAGCCTGTAGCGACTCCCGTACAGGAGAGACCTCAGAAAGAGGAGAACAGAGGATTTGAGAAACCTGTGAGACAGGAAGGTGACCGTACCGACAGACCGGTTCGCAATGATAGACCGGACAGAGGTGAGCGTCCGGACAGAGGTGAACGTCCTGACAGAGGACAGGGAAATCGTCCCTACGGCGACAGACCTGCAAGAGACAACAGTTTCCGTAAGCCTCAAGGAGAGGGCTTCCAGCGTGGTGAGCGACAGGACCGTCCCGACAGAGGGCAGTTCCAAGGTAGACCCGGTCAGAGACCTTTTGGTGACAGACCACAGCGTGGTTTTGAGGATAAAGATAAAGATCAGCCCGGACGTAACTTTGGCGGCAGAGATGGTCGTGGTCAGGGTGGCAGAGATGGCCGTGGCCAGGGTGGACGTGGCTTTGGCGGTGATGTCACTCCTGTGAAGGAAATGGAAAAGAAAAACGGGGAAGACAAGAGAAGAGCAAATAGCCAGGAGAAGGATAAGCGCTCCAAGAAAGATCATATCTACGAAGAAGAGGATATGATGAAGAATAAACCCGGCAGATTCATCAAGCCCGAGAAGAAAAAAGAGGAAGTGGTAGAGGAAGTAATCAAAGTCATCACCCTTCCCGAAGTGATTACCATCAAGGAATTGGCTGAAAAGATGAAAATGCAGCCTGCAGTCATCATCAAGAAATTATTTATGGAAGGCAAGATTGTCACCTTAAATCAGGAGATTTCTTATGAAGATGCAGAGAATATTGCAATGGAATACGAGATTCTTTGTGAGAAGGAAGTAAAGGTAGATGTCATCGAAGAACTCCTGAAGGAGGAAGACGAGGACGAAGCAAACATGGTGGAAAGACCTCCCGTTATCTGTGTTATGGGTCATGTCGATCATGGTAAAACTTCCCTTTTGGATGCTATCAGAAAGACCAATGTCACAGATCGTGAGGCCGGCGGTATTACACAGCATATCGGTGCGTATACTGTAAGTATTAACGGTAAGAAGATTACTTTCTTGGATACACCCGGACATGAGGCCTTTACTGCAATGCGTATGCGTGGTGCAAACTCCACAGATATCGCAATCCTGGTAGTGGCAGCAGACGATGGCGTGAAGCCCCAGACCATTGAGGCAATCAGCCATGCAAAGGCAGCCGGCATCGAAATTATCGTTGCAGTGAATAAAATTGATAAGCCCACGGCAAATGTGGAGCGTGTAAAACAGGAATTGACCGAGTACGAATTGGTTGCAACTGACTGGGGCGGCTCCACAGAATTTGTTCCCGTGTCTGCCAAAGCAGGTACCGGTATTGAAGATTTGCTGGAAACCATTCTGTTGACTGCAGAAATTCTGGAGTTGAAGGCAAATCCCAACCGTCAGGCAAGAGGTCTTGTGATTGAGGCGGAATTGGACAAAGGACGTGGTCCTGTGGCTACTGTACTGGTGCAGAAGGGTACCCTGCATGTGGGTGACTTTATCTCTGCAGGTGCTTGCTACGGTAAGGTAAGAGCCATGATTGACGACAAGGGCAAACGTGTGAAAGAGGCAACTCCTTCCACTCCTGTTGAGATATTAGGTCTTTCCGACGTTCCTTCTGCAGGTGAAGTATTCCTGTCTCATGAGAATGATAAGACGGCGAAAAGTTATGCCGAGACTTACAAGGCAGATAGCAAAGAGAAGAAGTTGGAAGAAACCAAGGGCAGAATGTCTTTGGATGACCTCTTCAGCCAGATTCAGGAAGGCAATTTGAAAGAACTGAACCTGATTGTCAAAGCAGATGTTCAGGGTAGCGTAGAGGCTGTAAAACAGTCCTTGCTGAAACTTTCCAACGAGGAAGTTGTGGTGAAATGTATCCATGGTGGTGTTGGTGCCATCAACGAATCTGATGTCAGCCTGGCAAGTGCTTCTAATGCAATTATCATCGGCTTCAATGTGAAGGCAGATGTGACCGCAAAAGCCACTGCAGACCAGGAAGGCGTAGATGTAAGACTTTACAGTGTAATCTATCAGGCAATCGAGGATATCGAGGCTGCCATGAAGGGTATGCTGGATCCTGTCTTCGAGGAGAAGATTATCGGTCATGCAGAAGTTCGTCAGGTATTCAAGGCTTCTCAGATTGGTAACATTGCAGGTTCCTACGTTACAAGCGGTATTATGCAGAGAGGCTGCAAGGTCCGCATCCGTCGTGGTGACGAGCAGATTTATGAAGGCACACTGGCATCCTTGAAGAGATTTAAGGATGATGTGAAGGAAGTGAAGGAAGGCTTCGAATGTGGTTTGGTATTTGAAGGCTTTGATCAGATTCAGGAATTCGATACCGTAGAAGCTTATGTAATGGTAGAGGTGCCCAGATAATATGAGAAAATTTAGTGTAAAAAATACACGGGTAAACGGTGAGGTGCAGCGTGTGCTGGCAGAAATTATCCGTGGTGAAATCAAGGACCCCCGCATCAGCCCCTGGACCAGCGTGGTTGCTGTGGAGGTGGCTCCTGATTTGAAAAGTTGTAAGGCTTGGATTAGCGTGCTCGGTGATGAGGAAGCAAAACAGGCTACCCTGCAGGGGTTAAAGAGCGCAGAAGGCTTTATCAAGCGTCAGATTGCTAAGACCATCAATCTGCGCAATACCCCCGATATTACCTTTGTAATGGATCAGTCCATCGAATACGGTGTCAATATGTCAAAAAGAATTGACGAAGTTATGGCACAGGACGAGGAGAAGGCAAAGGGCAGAGAGGAAGAATCCTCAGAAGAGTAACGAGGTTATCGCATGTTGGATTTATTGAAAGAGTGCCGAGGCGCAAAGAAAATCGGTATTAGTGGTCACATCAGACCGGACGGAGATTGTGTGGGTGCCTGCCTGGCACTGCAGATGTACCTTCAGAAAAATGTGGAGGGAGCGTCTGTCACAGTCTATTTGGAACAACCTGCAGATATTTTTAAGGACATTAAGGGTTTTGGGGAAATCAATAGCGTATTTCCCCAAGAGCCTTCCTTTGATGTGTATTTTGCCTTGGATTGTGGCAGAGAGCGTACCGGTGAAGCATCAAAATATTTTGACGAGGCGAAAAAGACCATCAATATCGACCATCACAAGAGCAATGAGTCAGGCACATGCATGTTAAATCATGTGCGCCCGGAAGTTGGCTCTGCCTGTGAGGTGCTGTATGACCTGATGGAACAGGACAAGCTGGATGCGGATATTGCTATGGCTTTGTATGTGGGGATGGTCCATGATACAGGTGTGTTTCAATATACCAACACCACTCCTGACACCATGAGAAAAGCGGCGGAACTGATGGAATACGGTTTTCCTTTTTCCAAGATTATCGAAGAGACATTTTATCAAAAGACCCTGATGCAAACCCGTATCTGTGGCAAAGTGATGGCAGAATGCACTCCTGTTTTAGGCGGGAGATGCGTGACCGGATTTGTGGATGGAGACACCCTGCAAGCCTACGGCGCAAAACCCCATGACCTGGATGGTATTGTGAATAAGTTGCGCAATATCACCGGTGTAAGTTGTGCAATCTTTGCCTACCAGTTGAATGAGGAAGAATGTAAAATCAGCCTCCGTTCCGATGAATGCGTGGATGTGGCCCGTATTGCCGAATGCTTTGATGGCGGCGGACATGCGAGGGCCGCAGGCTTTACCATGAAGGGGACATTTGAAGAATGTGTGGACAAGCTCTTGCCTCATATAGAGGAGCAGCTATGTTAAATGGTATTATTGTAATAGACAAAGAACCGGGATTCACCTCCCACGATGTGGTAGCGAAAATGAGGGGAATTTGCGGGCAAAGAAAAATAGGACATACGGGCACTTTGGACCCGGCTGCCACGGGGGTGCTTCCCGTGTGCCTGGGCAGTGCCACAAAGCTCTGTGATATGCTTACCGAAAAGGATAAAGAATATGTGGCAGAGCTTTTATTGGGTGTGGAAACAGATACCCAGGACACCACCGGAGAGGTGTTAGCGCGTAAGCCTGTAGAAGTAACGGAAGAGCAAGTCCGTCAGGCGATTGCCGGTTTTGTGGGACACTATGATCAGGTGCCACCCATGTATTCTGCGCTGAAAGTGAACGGTAAAAAACTCTATGAACTGGCCAGAGAGGGCAAGGAAGTGGAGCGAAAGGCCCGACCTGTGGAGATACTTGAAATTGAAATTTTGACCATGGACTTGCCTGTGGTGAAGATACGTGTGGCGTGTTCCAAAGGTACCTATATCAGAACACTTTGCAGTGACATCGGTGCAGCCCTTGGTTGTGGCGGTACCATGCAGAGTCTGCGTCGTACGAAGGTGGGTGGTTTTTCCTTGGAGAGCGCACTGACACTGGGACAGTTGCAGGAACGGAAGGACAAGCAGGAATTATATGGGATTGTAATCCCTGTGGATAGCGTGTTTTCAGAATGCCCTGCACTGCATGTATTGGAAGAACATAGGAAACTGCTGGACAACGGCAATGCTTTTTATCCCCGTCAAACGGTGGAGAAGACGAAGTTCGAAGCAGGCAAATGGGTGCGTGTATATTGGCAAGATGATACTTTTGCCGGCGTTTATGCCTATGAAGAAACAAGAAAATGGTACAAGCCGGTTAAAATGTTTTTGGAGAAAGAAACCTAAGTGAAGATAATTACTGATTTAAACGAAATCAAATTACATACAGATACCGCGGTGGCCATCGGTAAATTTGATGGTGTCCATGTGGGTCATCAAAAACTCCTTCAGCGTATACTGGCATATAAGGAGCAAGGGCTCGCTGCCTGTGTATTTACTTTTGACCCGTCTCCGTCGGTTTTCTTTGGATTGACGGATGGAATGCAACTTTCCACCCCAGAGGAAAAACGTGCCTTATTTGAACAAATGGGCATCGACTACTTAGTGGAATTTCCCATGAATGCCGGGACAGCTATAATGGAAGCGGAAGAGTTTGCAAGAGACATTCTGGCAGATAGCCTGTGTGCCAAATTTTTGGTGGCAGGGGCTGATTTATCTTTTGGTGCCAAGGGCGCGGGAAATGTTGCCCTACTGCAGACGATGTCACAGGAACTGGGTCTTACCGTGGAAGTCATCGACAAAGTTATGGTAGATGGCGCGGTGGTAAGTTCTACCAGAGTGAGAGATTGCCTGGAAGCAGGACAGATGGAAAAGGTGGCAGACCTTTGCGGCAGACCTTATGCCTTCAGGGGCGTAGTACAGCGTGGCAATCAGATTGGCAGAACCTTGGGCTTTCCCACCATTAATCTGGCGGTGGAAGATGGGAAATTAGTGCCTTCTTGCGGCGTGTATTTTTCTGAAGTTGTGTATGATGGGAAAAGATACCGCAGTATTAGTAATGTGGGTTACAAACCCACCGTGGGAGGAGAGACTACACCCGGTGTGGAAACCTATATTTATGATTTTGACAAGGAAATATATGGTGACCAGGTGGAAGTGCGTCTGCTTCGATTCCACAGACCGGAGCAGAAGTTTGATGGGTTGGAAGAACTGAAGGCGCAGTTGGCAGAGGATATTGAGGGTGGTAAGATATACCAGCTGTCTGCAGGTTGACAGAATAGAGATATGCCGATATAATCGACAGAGTGTTCTGCAGAATGGTTATTGAAACAAGTGATTATGCCGGAAGATAAGTTCGGCAGGTGTTTTTTAGAAATGAGGCTAGAATGGTTTTTTATAAAATAAGGAATATGTTGATGGCCTTGGCTGTTGTCGTCTTGGGCGGCGCGTGCTTTTCCATCACAGCCCAAGCGGCAGAGGTTTTGCCCACGGCAGGGGTTGCCACTGTGCTGATGCGTACCTTGACGGAAGAAGAGTACATTGTGGCTGCGAAAGAAGCGAAGAACGCTTCTTGGGGCTACACCAATCTGGGCGTGGCAAATGTGCCGGGCAACAGATTAAACATACGCTTACAACCTGATACGAGCGCTGAAATGGTAGGACAGTTACCCCATCATGCCGTATGTGAAGTGCTGGATATGGCAGATGGATGGGCCCATATTACTTCTGGTGAAGTGGAAGGCTATGTAAGCTTGGAATATTTATTTGTCGGTCCGGATGCAATTTTGGTGGCGAAAGAATTGTCCCAGCCTTTTGGCGTGGCATTGACGAAAACTGAGGCCAGATACGGCGAGGGCGTTTCTGATGTCCGCGTGGATTTGGTGGAGTATGCGAAACAATTTGTCGGCAATCCCTATGTATGGGGTGGCACCAGTTTGACGAAGGGTGCTGACTGCTCCGGATTTGTTTTAAGTATTTTCAAAAAGTATGGATTTGACCTGCCCCACAGTTCCGGAGGACAGTCGAAATATGGCACGGCGGTGACGGTGGATGAGATGAAACCCGGCGATTTGGTCTTTTATGCCAACAGTAAGGGCAATATCAATCATGTGGCAATCTACATCGGCAATGGTCAGGTAGTACATGCCAGCACCAAGGCAACAGGTATTAAGATTAGCGATTATAATTATCGTACACCATATAAGATTAAGAGTTTGCTGTAAAATTAAGAGCCACTCAACACAATGGGTTGAAGTGGCTCTTCTTTTTTGTGGTTTGGGAACTACGAAACGACAATCATCATTTGGAATACTTTAAAAGCAATATCCCCTTAAGGAGCAGTAATAAAAATGCCACAACTACTGCATATGCTTCGCGCGTCACCGCTAAAAATAACACCAGAACAATACCCAGTATCATGGATATTCCGGTGATGGCCGGATGATATTTTTCGTTTCTGAATTTTGATAATAGCAATTTTATAATTCCTAATATAATAAGTGATGTATACAAAGTCCAAAATAACAAGTAGTTCAATTTGGTGGCTTGCGCGTATGCCCAAAGGTTGACGGAATAGATATATTCATTCACCATATTGGGATAAAGAGGTAAAACAATCAGCATAATAGAGCATACATCTATCATTCCAAATAATATGTTACAAATATTTTGTAAGTTTGTTTTGTTTTCTTTTTCTGCGATAGAAAGTAATTTGTCACTTGATAGTAACTCGTCAATGGTAACCGAAAAATAGCCTGATATATCCTTTAACGAATCAATACTTGGATAACCTCTTCCGGATTCCCATTTGGAGATAGCTGTTCTGGATACATATAATGCTTCAGCCAATTCTTCTTGAGTAAGGCCTCGCTCTTTCCTTAATTCCTGTAGCTTTTTATGAAATTCCATTGCTGAACCTCCTTGATTTCTATATAACGGAACAAAATTTTTTAACTTCTGTATTCCAATCCGCTCAATCGGCTAATTAGCGCGTCTTCCAAGACTCTTGAAAAATTGATATGTTCAGCCTCGGCTTTTTCATTGAGCCAGCTGGGAATGGTGAGGGTCTTTTTGATCCTTTTGTTCTCTATGCGCTTGCGGTATTCTGTAAAGTCCACGTCAACATAGGTTAAAATGTCTTTCTCTCCAACAGTAAAATTGGCACTGCCGGGTTCGGGTATATCCTTTCCTAAATCCTGCATAGTGATACCCATTCCGCCGATCACATCGCGAGCCATAAATAATGCGTCTGCAATGTCTCTTCCTTGCGTATTGCAATTAAAGTCCGGAACGGTAACAATGTAACCTTGCGTGTCGGGAGTAAGTATAATTTGGTAAGCAATTCTCATTTAATATAACCTCCAATCTGATAGATGCTTGAGTAGGGTGTTATAATCCCCGTCGCTTAATTATAGTTTTTGCTAAATTTTCTTTGATTTCTTTATGAAGAGGTATCGGTTCGATGTCTTTGCCGTTGGTGTATATATCATGCCCTCCAACCTGCCGAAGTAGCCACCAGCCGTTCTTTTTAAACATCTTAATTAGGTCTTTGCGCTTCATTTATCCTCCTTAATAGTATACGTGCAAAATACGTGTGAGTCAATGGAAAAATATAGATAGAGAAATAGATTTTTTGAAATGATAAAAATACTTTACAACCCCATATAAATATGTTACTATATCAAAGTATGATTAGCCGTCACTCAGATTAGGGACACTCCGACCCGTTCTTGGTGGCAGGCGTTTATTAGAAAAAGGAGGATTAGAAAATGATTTCTAAAGAGAAGAAAACAGCAATCATGACCGAGTATGCCAGAACAGCTGGTGATACCGGTTCACCTGAAGTTCAGGTAGCAGTTTTGACTGCAAGAATTCAGGAGCTCACCGAGCACTTGAAGGCTAACCCCAAGGATCATCATTCCCGTCGTGGTATGTTGAAGATGGTTGGTCAGAGACGTGGTTTGTTGTCTTACCTGAAGAAGAAAGATATCGAAAGATATCGTGCACTTATCGACAAGCTTGGCTTGAGAAAGTAAGAACTAAAAGCGGAGCGCCCATTGCGGTGTCTCCGCTTCATTTCGTTTTTGTAATCCGTTAAAAATAGAGGATTACACGTGGTTTTATGCAGTGACAAGAGACAGAAGAAGACCCCGAGATTGCTGAAAAGAGTATCAGCGGATGGTGGTTTTTTCAGTAGTTTCGGTAACTTCTGTTTCTTTGCACATAGAGAAAGAAACAGCCGTGAAAAAGGCAGAAATGGAGAGAGATTATGTACCAGAGTTATGAATTGGAACTTGCCGGACGTATCCTGAAAGTGGATATCAACCGCGTAGGTAAGCAGGCAAATGGTTGTGCATTTATGCACTATGGCGATACAGTTGTGCTTTCTACTGCAACTGCATCCGAGAAGCCCAGAGAAGGAATTGATTTCTTCCCTCTGAGCGTTGAGTATGAAGAGAAATTGTATGCAGTAGGTAAAATCCCCGGAGGATTTAACAAGAGAGAGGGTAAGGCAAGTGAGAATGCAATTCTTACCAGCCGTGTTATCGACAGACCTATGCGTCCCTTGTTCCCCAAGGATTACCGCAATGACGTTACCTTGAACAACCTCGTAATGAGCGTTGACCCTGAGTGCCGTCCTGAATTGGTGGCAATGCTTGGTTCTGCTATCGCAACCAGCATTTCTGATATCCCCTTTGATGGTCCTTGCGCAACCACCCAGATTGGATTGATTAATGGTGAGTTTGTCGTGAACCCTTCTCAGGAGCAGTGGAAGAATGGCGATTTGAACCTGACCGTTGCATCCACCAAGGAAAAGGTAATCATGATTGAAGCAGGCGCAAATGAAGTGCCTGAGGACAAGATGATCGAAGCTATCTATATGGCTCACGACATCAACCAGACTATCATTGCATTTATCGAGAAAATTGTAGCAGAAGTTGGTAAGCCTAAGCATGAGTACACCAGCTGTGCAATTCCTCAGGAAATGTTTGATGAGATGAAGAAAATTGTAACTCCCGAAGAAATGGAAGTTGCTGTATTTACCGACGACAAGCAGACCCGTGAAGAGAATATCCGTGTGATTACTGCTAAGTTGGAAGAGGCTTTTGCAGAAAAAGAAGAGTGGTTGGCAATCTTGGGAGAGGCAGTATACCAGTACGAGAAGAAGACCGTTCGTAAAATGATTTTGAAGGATCACAAGCGTCCTGATGGCCGTGAGATTACACAGATCCGTCATTTGGCAGCAGAAGTTGATATTATCCCCCGTGTACATGGCTCCGCTATGTTTACCCGTGGACAGACACAGATTTGTAATGTATGTACCTTGGCTCCTTTGTCCGAGCAACAGAAGATTGACGGTTTGGATGAGAATGAAGTGGCTAAGAGATATATGCACCACTATAACTTCCCTTCCTACTCTGTAGGTGAGACCAAGCCTTCCCGCGGACCCGGAAGACGTGAAATCGGTCATGGAGCTTTGGCTGAGAGAGCATTGATTCCTGTACTTCCCAGCGAAGAGGAATTCCCTTATGCAATCCGTACCGTATCCGAAACCTTTGAGTCCAATGGTTCTACTTCCATGGCTTCCACCTGTGCTTCCTGTATGTCCTTGATGGCAGCAGGTGTGCCTATCAAGAAGATGGTAGCAGGTATTTCCTGTGGTTTGGTTACCGGTGAGGAAGATGACGATTTCGTACTTTTGACTGATATCCAGGGTCTTGAGGACTTCTTTGGCGATATGGACTTCAAGGTAACCGGTACTACCGAAGGTATCACTGCTATCCAGATGGATATCAAGATTCACGGTTTGACCAGACCCATCGTAGAGGGTGCTATCGCAAGATGCCGCGAAGCAAGAATGTTCATTATGGACAACTGCATGAAGCCGGCAATTGCTGAGCCGAGACCGGAAGTAAATGAGTTCGCTCCGAAGATTGTTCAGATTCAGATTGATCCGGCAAAGATCGGCGAGG